>JAWOGL010000029.1:0-4542 GCA_046496945.1 Desulfonatronovibrio sp. | reverse complement strand
TGTCGAAGGGCTATCTGAACTGGTTTGTAACGGGCTTCGACAAGCTCAGCCCGAACGGAGAGTTTTTTAGCTCAGCCCGGACGGAGAGTTTTTTAGCTCAGAGTGGATGGAGAGGACCGCGTTGACCAGCACTTCTACTGTCCCCTGCTTTTCAAAGAAAAAGGGCTAAACTGTTACGCGACGGCAATATTCAGTGTCGACAATATACGCCAATTAAGTTATTTGAATTAAAATAATAGTTAGCAGCATGTTGGAAAAGTCCTTATTTTACCAGCTATTCCCGGCTTTTGAAATCTCAAATTAATCAGCATGAATTTTATTAGTTTTATTGTCAATAATTCAGGTCTTGTCCTGGAGTACACGCTGAACCATATTTCCCTGGTTTTAACCGTTATAATTCTTTCTCTGGGTTTCTGGATTCTGACCGGTTTGATTATCAGCAGATACGATCGTCTGGCAACCACAGTCATTCATTTCAGCAATATTTTATTCTGTATTCCCAGCATATCCCTGTTTGGCATATTCATGACCATGCCGGGTTTTGGGCTGGGAAGAAAAACCGCGGTGATTGTTCTGGTCCTTTACGCCATGATGCCCCTGGTCAGAAGCGTTTATCTGGGGGTCAGGTCTGTTGATGCCTTTGTTATTGAAGCTGGAAAAGGCATGGGTATGACTGGTTTACAGATTTTGTACAAGATTCGTATACCCATGGCCTGGCCGGTTATATTTGCCGGAATCAGGGTTTCGGTTGTGCTTGTTACGGGTATTGCCACCATGGCAACCTTTATCGGCGAAAAAAACCTCGGTCGCCTGATTCATCAGGGGATAACCAGGGGCAACGCTGATATGATCATCGCCGGCGCAGTAATTGTATCTTTAATGGCCCTGTTTCTTGATTATATAATGGGCCGGGTTCAAAAAAGAATAATATCACCGGGTATTCGTTATCAAGTAGAAGGTTAAAAGCCTTATGATTGAGTTGGTTGATATAACAAAAAAATTTTCCGGGGCTGATACTATTTCGGTGGACCGGGTTTCCTTCAGGGTGAATGAGGGCAATATATGTGTTTTTCTGGGGCCGTCCGGCTGCGGTAAAACCACTATTTTAAGAATGATAAACCGTCTGGAAGAACCCAGCAGCGGAAATATTTTTGTCAATGACCGGAATATCCTGGAAGCTGATCCCGCGGATTTACGGCGTTCTATCGGTTATGTTATTCAGCAGATAGGTCTTTTGCCTCATCGCAACATCGAACAGAATATCGCTCTGGTGCCGGAACTCCTGGGATGGCAGGCTGACAGAATCAGGAAAAGGGTCTGGGAACTCCTGGCAATAATGGGTCTTAACCCGGATGAGGTTGCCCGCAAATATCCTTATCAGCTGAGCGGTGGTCAGATGCAGAGAGTGGGAGTAGCCCGGGCCATGGCAGCTGACCCTCCAATCATGCTTATGGATGAACCATTCGGGGCAGTGGACCCCATTGTCCGGCTCAGACTTCAGGATGAATTTCTATCTTTGCAGCAGCATTTTCGCAAGACCATCTGTTTTGTAACCCATGATATCAATGAGGCCATCAAAATGGGGGATTATCTTATTATTCTCAATGAAGGCCGGATGGTTCAAATGGGATCGCCCATTGATGTACTTACAGAACCGGCCAATGATTTTGTCCTCAGTCTGATTGGTGATGACCGGGGAGTAAAAATCCTGGACCTGACCAGAGCTGAAGCGTTAATGAAGCCGCTGGATAATTTCTCAGGGACTCCATCTGCTCCGGAGTGTACTGTGCAGTCTATACAGCCTGTAAAACTGGCTCTGGAAGTAATGATGAAGAATAATTCCGATGAGGTTGCGGTGTGCCGGGAAAAAGATGTTATTGGTCTTCTCAGCTGGCAGGATATAAAAGAGCATGTCAACAAGGTTACTTAAAACAGGTTTTGCTCTCAACCAGGTATTAACCTTATAAATTACAGATTATGAATTTTGAATCTGATATATTTTTACAGGCAATGATCCACCGGGCTCCTCCGTATATCCTGGAACATTTAAATCTGGTTTTGATCCCCATGAGCATTGCCATCCTGATTGCTATGCCTGCCGGTATTTTCCTGACCCGCCCGAGGTACAGGCATCATTCTCAGAAAATAATGGCTGTTTTTAATGCCGGCCAGACCATTCCTCCTCTGGCGGTTATAGCAGTTTTCTTTCCTTTTCTGGGCCTTGGTTACGGACCGGCTATCCTGGCTCTGACCATTTACGCTCTCCTTCCCATTGCCAGAAATACCATAACGGGAATTTCCGCTGTTCCCGCAGATATCAAGGAAGCAGCCAGAGGAATGGGGATGACTCCGTGGGAAGTGCTGAAAAGTATAGAGTTGCCCTTGAGCGTTCCCACTATTATGTCCGGAATCAGAACTTCTGCTGTTTTAACAGTCAGTACAGCTGTGCTGGCTGCCCTTGTGGGCGGCAAAGGCATGGGGGCGATTATTTTCGCGGGCATCAATTTTTTTCAGCCTGAACTGATTCTGGCGGGAACTATTTATATCGGGGCCATGGCTGTGATTATTGAGCGGCTTGTCAGCCTGCTGGAGTGGCTGCTTACTCCGGCACATCTGAAGTAAAGATATTGTTGACCACAATTATCGGGCTGCCTTAAATTCAGCGACTGACTGATATATTTTTCAACTTGAGTGCTTAACAGCCTGTTAATATTTCTTAGATGTCTAACCGAACAAAGGAGAAGCAATGAAAACTTTAAACAGAATTGCTGCAATGATTGCGGTGTTTGGCTTATTGTCCATTCTTGGTTGTGCCGGCAATGATTCCGGTTCAGAAGAAAAGGAACTCAAACTGGCGAGTTCTGCTGAATGGACCCAGCGGGCTGACGGGCTGCCTAATTTTCAGGAACATTATGGCTTTGAATTTCCTGATCTGGCCGTAGTAGATCTTGGTCTGGCCTATCAGGCGGTTGCTGACGGTCTTGCTCATGTGGGCATAGGAGACGCTACCGAGGGAAGGATTGCCCAGTATGACCTGGTGGTGCTTGAAGACGATAGAAGTTTTTTCCCGGCCTATAATCCGGCTCCACTTGTCCGCAAGGAAATTGTGGAAATATATCCTGAGCTGGAAGATATCATGTTTGAGCTTTCTTCAATGCTTGATCTGGAGACCCTGACCATGCTCAATAAAAAAGTATCTGTCGACGGTGAAATGCCTCACGAGGCAGCCAAAGAATATCTTCTGGAACAGGAACTGATAAGTGAAGCACTGCCCGGCAGGGACAGTGACAAACAAACTCCTGTAGTTGTGGGAAGCAAGACTTTTACCGAGGCTCTGACCCTGGGCTACCTGACAAAGTATCTGCTCGAAGATAGAGGGTTTACTGTAGTTGATGAAATCGGACTGGGCGAAACAGCTGTGATTACTCCTGCTTTATTTTCCGGAGAAATTGATATTTACTGGGAGTATACAGGGACCGGGCTCATGAATGTTATGGACTATGATGAAGTGGTTACAGATCCTGACAAGTGCTACGAACTGGTAAAGGACTGGTATCTTGAAAATCATGATGTGGTATGGCTGGACTACGCTCCCGCCAACAACACCTTTGTCCTTTTTACTTCCAGGGAACTGCATGAGAAGCACGGCTGGGAAAAGATATCCGACTTGAAGGAATATTTATCCGGGTCGTAGTTCTGTTCTGACTTTTTCAGTGTTTATGTCTGATCTCATGGGGGATCAGGGAATGCGGCTTTTCCTGGCCATGGGCCAGCATGAGCTCTTCATTGCCCATGATTTTCACGGGGTCGCCCTGGGCGGCAATGGTGGCGTTATCCATTATGACAACTCTGGTGCAGACTTCAAGTATCAGTTCAAGATCATGAGAAGCAATAATCTGAGTCTGGCCGGCAGCGCGCATTATGGAGATAAGCCTGCGCCTGGAACGGATGTCCAGGGAAGCGCTTGGTTCATCATACAAGATCAATCTGGGGCGCATGGCCAGCACTCCGGCAATGGAGACTATTCGCTTTTCCCCTTCAGACAGATGATGAACGGATCTTTCGGCCAGTTCAAGTCCACCCACGGTTGCAAGGGCCTGTCTGGTCCTTGCCTTTATTTCTTCAGGCCCTAGGCCCATGTTTTCCGGGCCAAAGGCAACATCATCCCAGACTGAAGGACAGAAAAGCTGGTCATCGGATTTTTGGAAGACCAGTGCCGCGTCGGAGTTAAACCGTCCGCTTACCACTGGTTCATCAAGCATTAGAATCCGGCCTGAATCAGGCTTCAGTATGCCGCAGATCATCAGAAAAAGAGTGGTTTTTCCTGCTCCGTTGGGGCCGATAACTCCGATCCTTTCACCTGGCTTAACTTCAAGGTCGATGTTTTTCAGGGCCTGAATATCTCTCTGATAGGAAAAATTGAGACCGGATATTTTTAAAGCTGATGTAATTCTTGTCATTTATCTTTCCAATATTATTTCAAAAAAAGCCAGGCAGCCGGTAAACAGAATAACCCCTGCGAATATGGCCAGATCAGTCTTT
>JAWOGL010000280.1:0-5615 GCA_046496945.1 Desulfonatronovibrio sp. | reverse complement strand
GATGTCCAGGTTGCCCGGGAATTGTTTGAGAAGACCGGTCATAGCGTTTCCTTTGATTCCATGGACTGGTCGGACATTATCCAGGACCTTAAAACAGGCCGGGCCGATTTTTTAATGGGCGCTTATTATGAAGAAAAACGCCTTGATTTTGTCTATTATTCCATTCCTTACCGTACGGAAAGAAATGCTGTTTATTACCACGCCGACATCGAGGATTTGAACAGTATAACTACCCGGGAGGAATTTTTTGATTTCCTGAGAAAGAAAGATCTCAGGATAGCCGTGATAGATGAACATGCTTACGGTTCAACAGAATTTGAAAACCTGGTTCAAAATCCTCCCCCCAACATAACACTGGTTGATTCCGACGGATACAGCCAGAGCCTTGACCTTACCGCAGAAGGGCGGGCCGATCTTTTTGTATCCAACCCCATAATTATGGACAGGCTGCTGGCGGAAAAGGATTATTCCGGCCGCGTCAAAAAATTTAATGTGAAGGGAAGGGAAATTCCGGTTCATATCATGTTCAGCCGGAAAACAGTATCTTCGCGGCAACTGGACAAGTTCAACACTGTTCTTGAAGAAATGCAGGACAGCGGGCGCGTGCGTACTCTGCACAGGGAATTTATCCTGCCTGCTTATCTGGCCATTACAACAGGACAGCCCTGGTTTATTGTGCTTAACTTTCTGGGTATCACCGCCTTTTGTACCTCCGGAGTTCTCCTGGCCCGCAAAGAACGGTACAATCTCTTCGGGGCTATTGTGCTGGCCACTTTACCGGCCATCGGAGGAGGCGTGCTGCGTGATCTTTTTCTTGGAAGGGATCAGGTGTTTGTTCTGGAGACCCCGGCCTATTTACTGGTGGCCATAGGTGTTGTGATTTTAGCCCTGAATGTTTTTAAATTATATGATTATTTTCATGGCAGGGGCGCTCAAATAACCCACAACATCGGACAGTTCACTGAAGTTCAGCTGGGGGGCGTGTTTGACCGGCTGTTCAAATTTTTTGATGCCTGGGCCGTGGCCAGTTTTACCGTGATCGGAGTGAGCGTGGCCGTGGAAATGAAAGCCGAACCCTTATGGCTGTGGGGTCCGGCCATGGGAGTGATGACAGCTTCTGGAGGGGTGGTGCTGCGCGATATTGTCCGGGCTGATTTTAATATTGAAATGCTTAAACAGGATACTTATGCTGAAATTTCCCTGCTTGGAGGTATTTTATATACTTTTGCCCTGATGTTTTCCCCGTATGATATAAGCCTGGAATATATATTTTATCTGACCCTGAGCGTTATTGCCGTATTATTCATAATCAGATTTTTTATACTCTGGAAGGGATATAATAATCCTTTACAGTTCGGGGCCATGCATACCCACCCTCAGACCCGCCTGAAACAGTTCATGGAACAGGAACCAGACTTATGGAAACTTCTTTCCAGCTATTACACCGAAAGCGAAGACTCCAGAGCAGTACCAGCAGTCAGGGAAGCACTGGAAGGCCTGCGCAATAATTTTTTATATACCGAAGGAGAATTAAGAGATTCCCTGAACAGGGTTGCGGCAGAGCCTTTAAACGAGAAGACCGTTAAAACCTACCGGGAATGCACTTCCCGTCTTGATATTGCCGCGTCTGTGGAAAAGAATTTTTTTTCTTTTCTTGAGCTTCAGTCCGGTTCATTCACTCATCAGTCCCCACAGGCGCTGGAACTTCAACAGCGCATTCACGAAAGCCTCAGAACCATGATCGATACAATCTGCATGGCTATAGAATCCGGGGACCACCTGGACTTTTCAATGCTTGAGGGCCTTACTTCTCAGTACAGGCAAAGATTTGATGAACTCCGGACCAAATATGAGGCTGGATTACAGAAGAAAGATGACCCTTACCTGGCAGGGGTTTTGCGTTCCACACACAAAGTCGAGCGCATTATATATCTTCTTGGTGATTATGTCAGATTGCGACTGGACAAAAAAGACATCCAGGGAGCAGGCTCGCCCAGCAGAAAAGCTCGGCAGGCCCATCTTGTCGGTTAGATTAATCAAATTCAGGCAGGAAACCGCAACTGTATTTTCACTGATCCAGAAACATTTCATATCCTTTTTCTTTCATTTCTTCTCTAGGAACAAAGCGCAGGGCCGCTGAATTGATGCAGTAGCGAAGGCCGGTGGGCGGAGGTCCGTCGGAAAAGACATGGCCAAGGTGTGAATCAGCGTATCTGGAACGGACTTCGGTCCTGGTGGAGAACAGGGAATTATCCTGGCTGGTGACAATGTATTTATCGTCAATGGGCCGGGTAAAGCTTGGCCACCCGGTCCCGGAATCAAATTTGTCCCTTGAGGAGAACAGAGGTTCTCCGGAAACTACGTCCACATAGATGCCGTCCTGTTTGTGATCCCAGAATTCATTGCCAAAGGCCTTTTCCGTGCCGTTTTCTCTGGTGACTTTGAACTGGAGGGGGGTAAGTCTTTTCCTTAATTCATCGCTATCCGGAAGAATAAAGTTTTCCCAATGTTTTTTGTTCATTTCTTTCTTCGTAAAGTTTTGTTGTTTTTCAATATATGCTTTGCGCCCGGAAAAAAGACTGTAAGAGTTGTACCGGACCGGATTCTTCTGGTAATAATCCTGGTGTTCATCCTCGGCCGGGAAAAAATTCTTCAAAGGTTCAATAACTGTGACAACAGGTCTGTCAAATATTTTAGAATCTTCCAGATCTTTTCTTATTTTTTGGGCGATATCCCTTTGTTCTTCGTTCTGGTAAAAAACAGCCGAAGTATAGTGATGACCCCGGTCGGCAAATGAACCGCCCGGATCCGTGGGGTCAGTCATTTTGAAAAAGGCCTCCACCAGCCTGGCGTAACTTGTCGTTCCGGGATCGTATATGACTTTGACCGTTTCCCTGTGTCCTGTGTTTCCGGCACATACAAGATAATAGTCAGGGTCGTCCACATGTCCTCCGCTGTATCCGGAGACCGCTTCAATAACTCCTGGTATTTTTTCCATTTCAGCCTCAATACACCAGAAGCATCCACCGGCAAAATAGGCTTCAGCCTGCTGGGAAGCCTCAGCCTCTCTGGCACCCTGACTCAGGGTCAGGCCGAAAACGAGAAGGAACAAGATTCCAAATAATTCATGCATCATATGATATCCTTCTTCTTTGTTTACCCTGGACCGGGTTCTCTGCTTGATAATATTCACAGGGATTCCGGCAACTATAATATCAATCCTGCGAATGTTACATTTAATGCCGGATAATTTTCAGTGCTCCATATTTATGAACCCAGCCTGCCTGATCCTGATCCTGACAACCTGAAATTTATTCTGAAATTGCCTTCCAGGTATTTCTGAACAGAAAGCTGTCAGAAGCGTTGGATTCCATTTCATGAAAAAGATTTAATGGCATTGAAAAAGACAAAATATTGCTGTCCAGAAGCTTCCTGACATTCTTTCTGGCTGAAGGATCAATCATTCCCACAACGGCCCTGGGGTTGTCTCTATGAGTCTCAGCACAGGGCAGGATTCCAATGGCCTGACAGCCCGCTGCAAAAGGAATAATCACATTGTCATAAGTTGATCTGGCATGATTGGCCAGAACAACAAGAGCTGAGAGCTGATCAGGATCAGCCAGAAAAGTTATGGTCTGAACCTTGTCATCTTCTTTTATATTTTCCAGTGGCTTTAAGACCACATACCTGGCAGGAATATCAACTATGGGCAGGTTGCGGACAAAGTCTTCAACCTGCTGCGGGCCTTTGAGGTATCTTTCTCCCTCCAGAAAGTCGTCTTTAAATTCTGCCGTGCCCGGGCCTTCAAAATGCTTTGCAACCGCCTTGCCCTTTTCGCTGTTTTTATTGCCGCTGGACAGAAAATAATGAAAACACTCTTCTCCACCCGGGAAATCCGTATAGCGGTTGCCAAAGCCGAGGCCGACGCCTCCGCCCCAGCATCCATAGGTATCCCTGGAAAAAACTGCTTCTCTGCCTTTAGCTGCTGCTGCGAATGAAAACATTACACAGCTCCATTTCCCCTGAGCAAATTCAACAGCCTTTTCCGGTTTTTCATCAGCCCACACAAGAGCCACCGGCTTGTATTTGAGTTTCAGGATTGAAGCGATCCTGCTGTCCATAAATCCTCCCTGGTCCAGAGATTTTAAAATGCATATCCAAAGATTGATATGTCCTGACTACTTTGAATCGAGGATCTGTTCAACCGGAAAATATTTGTCATGAGTGAAAATGTTTATACCGCAACCGGACTGAAAAAAGGATACTGCCAGACTGGTTATTAAGAATTATCTGCCCCGGCTGTTCCAGGGCAGCAGACCATGACTTCTGTATATTTCCATGGCCTTTTCCGACTTCATGAAAGACAAGAGCTTACCGGCCCATATTCCGCCATCCTGAACAAGCCCAATGCATGTTTCTGCAGTCATGTTTCCGGGCAGCGGATCAGGTTTCTCTATTGAACCGCCAAGAGGAATTATATCAAAAGTGTCTGGAAATATCCGGACATAGCGCAATCCAAGATGATAAAACACAACAGCTGCGTCTGCATTTCCATCAGCGACTGATTGGGGTGCTTCCCGGTGATGGATGCGCTTTCCGAAAATTACTCGATCAGACTCTGTCAAATTATCAGGAAAGCCGGTTATGCCGGATAAAGCTTTCAGGGTGTTGTAGTAAATCTTATAGCTTGATTTCTCGGTTTCTGGATTGGACAGAAAAAGAATTATTCCATCCTGATTAATGTCAGAAACTGTTTGTATGTTTTTGGGGTTACCCTTTTTTACCAGGAGAACATTGCCCTGGTTTCTGACAAAAGGATGGTACTCCTGAATAAATCCTTCATTGAGAAGGCTCTTCAATATGTCTGGGGGGCTGATGAAGATATGCGGTGAGACTTTAAGAGTAAGATTGCCGAGTTGCAGGCCTCTGGTGCGGATCATTTTTAAAATAGGGCCGGGCGGAGTTGTGGCATAAAATATGTCAGACAGTTTCCTGTTCTGCTCCTTAAAATACTTAAGGCAGTCTTTAAGGGCCATATGATGATTGCCGTCTGAAAACACAACCAGTTCGGCAGTCGCGGGATTGCCGTGAAAATCCAGGCAGATATTGGAACCCTGCTCATGCCAGCGTTCAAAACGATCTATTCCGGAAACTGTCTCTTCAGGCCATTCAAGATAAGGCATGTTTACTCCTGCTTGTCCCAACAGTTATGAGATTATATCTTTAAGAATTTAGCCGGCTTTGAGCTAAAGAGGATTTTTGGAGCATAATATGGTGCTAAGCTAAGATTTAAATGACCATTGTCGGCTTTGTTTTCTTTTGTTGAATGAGTCATGTGCTTCACCTTAACCGTCTTTGATTAATTATTCGTATCTATTCACCATATATTATGATCAGCACTGAATCTAAGGTAGGTCCACGGTTCATGTTTCGTCATTGATCCGATGTTTGACCGTCGCAGGGTCCCTTCAAACAAACCATACACATTAAAAACCGCCGATTTTTTTCCAAAATATGCAAGATTTCCAATCCAGTATAACATACCCAGCTAATGGTTTGCCTTAGGGAACCGCGACAGGGAGTTCGTATCAACAGAAACATGAACCGTGGACTGG
>JAWOGL010000128.1:0-33095 GCA_046496945.1 Desulfonatronovibrio sp. | reverse complement strand
AGTTTTCCAGTCCGGATAATGGGATAAATTTGGACAGACACCCAGGGTGATCACGCAGGGACAGTGCTTGAGCTGGGAACCCAGGGCGATCCTGGATGTCTGAAATGAATTTGACACGTATTTTTATTATAGGTTGATGGTCAGCCTTTGAATTCAGGAGATGATCTGACTCAGGAAAACCTCGACCCGGAGTTCGTATTAACAGATACATGAAGCCGGGGTTGGCCGGTAAGCATGGTCAATCATCATGATTAAATTATAAAACAGGGCGTATCTGTTCACCATGGTTTTTTAATCCAGGAGCAGTAAAACCGGCTATCTAACTGGCGGTTGAAAATCTCCCAATTGCTGCGTCGCTGCAAAAAGTTCAAACTCTTACGTATTATAAATACGCCCCAGTGAAACGAAAGAAGGTTTCACGGGGTAAACTTCAACCTTGAACTTTTTTTGTTCTTTATCCTGCACCCACTTGCCCAGATATTATCCCGGCATAAGTCATTAATGTCATTTCAAGTGGGTGCCGGACTGTCGCTTGGAATTTTTGAACAGCCAGTTGAATAAGGACTTTTTTAACACGCTATTTAAGCCGTATCTGTCTGACCGCTCTTTGCGCCCTGTTCAATAAGTTTTATATCAAATGCCTTGCTTACTTCACCAAAGTAAACCGATCTGTGAGGAAACGGAATTTCAATGCCTTTTTCATCAAAAGCTTTTTTTATGCGCCGTAAAAACTCCCTGCCGACTTCCCATTGTTTGACAGGCCTGGTTTTGATTCTGCCCTTGATCATGACTGCTGAATCAGCGAAACTGTTTACCCCGAATACTTCCAGATCTTCAATTATCAATTTCCCAAAATATGTGTCTTCTTTGAGCTCCCTGCCGACTTCCGTGATTATTTCAACCACTTTATCGGTTTCTTCCTTATAAGCCACGCCTATATCAAATACATAAGCAGACCAGGCGTTAGTCATATTGGAAAGAGTGCTGATAGTGCCATTGGGGAAAATATGTACAGTTCCGCTCAGGTCACGAAGAATAATGGTGCGAAAGTTAATTCTCTCCACCAGCCCGCCTGTTCCGTTGATAATGGCCACATCTCCAACCCGGGCCTGGTCTTCCATAATTATAAAAAAACCCGATATAATATCGCGCACCAGATTCTGAGCGCCAAAGCCTATAGCCAGTCCCATAATACCAGCACCAGCCAGAATCGGTCCGATTTCAAAGCCGAGTTCCCTTAACAGAATCAGGAGGGCCAGGATCCATATGGCTATGAACGTTCCCTGTCTAAGCAGTTTAATCAGGGTTTCAGCCCTTTTCTGAACTTCTGTAGGAGGATCTCCCTCAACCTGTCCACGCCTGACCAGACGGTTTTCCAGTCGCTCCAGGGCGGATTTGGCCACTTTCAGAATAATAAATACAATAACTAATATTACCACAATTCTTAGAGACGTGGCAGTAATTGAGTTCCATTGTATATTGTTCAGAAGACTTTGCAGTTTTTCCATGGCGTGCTTCCTCGGTTTAGTAGTGCTTAATCAATTGCTGACAGGCTGGAGAGTAACCTTTGAACATTTGCACTTGTTCACCATTTTCGAATTCCGGGTTATCAAAAATTGTGATGAACAGTTACTCTACGCAAAATCCCATTTTGCTCCATCTGGAGTGTCCATTACCTCGATTCCCATTTCCAGCAGTTCATTCCTCAGTTTATCAGCCAGGGTAAAGTCCTTGCTTTTTCTGGCAGCCTGGCGTCTTTCAATGAGTAAATTAATGTGATCCGGGTCAATACTATTGCGTTTACATCTGATCTGTTTGAGTTCTTCAAGAAAATCAGTGCCGGGTTGATTAAATAAGCCCAATACTTCGCCCCATTTCTGAAGATTGTCCAGCATGCAGCTCATGATTTCACGGCCGGCTTCGCTTTTGCGGAAAAGTTTGTCCTCGGTCATTCTATTGGCCAGCCGAGTGAGGCTGAAAATATGTCCCATGGCTTCAGCTGTATTGAAATCATCGTTCATGGCCTGGCCCCATTTTCGGGCTATATCTGCAATCTCTTCTTTGATTTCTAAAAAGTCTGCCCCTTTGCTCCATTTTTTTTTGGAAAGCTCCTTTTCCAGTAATGTTCTGGTGGAGTAAATCCGTTTAACTGCCTTCTCAGCTTCCAGCAGATATTCAGTGGAATAATCCAGAGGGCTGCGGTAATGTTTGGTCAGAAGAAAAAAACGCAGGACTTCTGGCTGGAAGCTGGAAATGATATCTCTGATGGTAATAAAGTTGCCCAGGGACTTGGACATTTTTTCGGAATTGACCCGGACAAAACCGTTATGAACCCAGTATTTTACAAATTGTCTGTCAAAAGCGGCCTCGCTTTGAGCCATTTCATTTTCATGATGGGGAAAAGCCAGATCCTGTCCGCCTCCGTGGATATCAAAGGGAATGCCCAGATACTTTTCGCTCATGGCGGAACATTCCAGGTGCCAGCCGGGTCGACCCTTTCCCCAGGGACTGTCCCAGGACGGTTCATCAGGTTTGGATGATTTCCACAGGGCAAAGTCAAGTGGGTCTTCTTTTTCCTCGCCAGGCGCTATCCTTCCCCCTGACTGCAGATCCTCAATATTGCGACCGGAAAGCCGTCCATAATTATCCATTTTTCTAACCCGGAAATATACATCGCCGGAAGGTGTAGAGTATGCAAAGCCTTTTTCTTCGAGAACCCTGACCAGATCTGTCATTTCGCTTATATGAGCTGTTGCCCTGGGCTCGATGTCTGCTCTGAGGATATTGAGCTTGTCCATGTCCTCATAAAAAGCCTGGATGTATTTCCGGGCTACCTGTTCGGATGAAAGATTTTCCTGAACAGCCCTGTTGATGATCTTGTCGTCAATGTCGGTAAAGTTGCGGACAAAGGTGACGTTATAACCAAGGTGGCGAAGATGTCTGACCATAACATCAAAGACTACCGTGGAACGGGCGTGGCCTATATGACAATAGTCATAGGCTGTGATGCCGCAGACGTACATTTTAACGTTTTTGTCTTTCAGGGGGATGAATTCTTCTTTTTGTCTGGATAAGGTATTATAGATAAGCATAGTTTTTCCTGTTTATTTTCCGTGCCTTATAGCGGTAACCACCGCCATAGCCTTAATTCCCTGTTTACTGCCTGTAAATCCCATTTTTTCTTCAGTTGTAGCCTTCACATTGATTTGTTCAGGCTTTAGTCCGGTCAGGCCGGCCAGGTTGGATCTGATCTGATCCTTATAGGGAGAAAGTCTGGGAATCTGGGCTACCAGAGTCAGGTCAATATTCGTAATTTTAAGGTTTTCAGTTTGAGTCATAAGGAGAACTTCTGATAAAAACACTGCGCTGCTGAGGTCTTCAAATTTTTTATCAGTGTCAGGAAAAAGATCTCCAATGTCCCCTTTGCCCATACATCCCAGAATAGCATCCACAAGCGCGTGTATTAAAACATCCCCGTCTGAATGGGCGTATATTCCAGGCCCACCAAGTATGGGTATTCCACCCAGGACCATTGGTCTGGGGCCTCCATAGCGGTGGACATCATAGCCGAAACCTGTGCAAGGACAGGCAGATTCTGGATAGTGTTCAAGCATTTTCAAATCTTCTATGGTGGTTATTTTGGCGTTATCTTCACTGCCAGGCACTGTTTTAATCCTGAATCCGCATTTTTCAGCCATGGATGCGTCATCAGTAACCTGAAAATTTTTATCCCTGACCTCTATATGAGATTGCCATAATATTTTTCTGAAAAAAAACTGCGGAGTCTGAACCAGTGCCAGTTCGTCTCTGGCCAGAGTTGATATGACCTCGTTATTCTGTACGATTTTTACCGTATCCTTGCAGGGAATTACAGGAATTGCCCCGTGATATCCAGGACTTAATCCGTCAATAAGTTGATGAACAAGTCCGGCAGTGAAAAACGGTCTGGCAGCGTCATGAACCATGACTGATTCACATTCACCAGGAAGAACAGCAAGAGCGTTATAGACTGAATCCTGGCGCAGGTCTCCTCCTGCTGTGCAGTAGACTGGTATTCCGGGGTCTTTTTTCAGTTTGAGATCTTCTAAAAATTTTTTGCAAGACAGCAGGTCCTGCTGGGGGAAGGTAATAATAATTCCGGATATTCTTGAAGATCCGGCAAAAGTGAGTACGCTGTGCCAGAACAGGGGGGCTCCCTGGTATTCAAGAAATTGTTTTTTTTGTTCCAATCCGCTTCTGCAAAGTCTTGAGCTTTGTCCAGCGGCTAGAATTATGGCCCAGATATTCATAAAGTTAATTTATGGAGTCGGACTGTAAGCCGGGTTCTGTAATTTATCTGTCTTAAAAAAGACAGATTAATGATTGTCATTCATCTGGGATCTGGATTACTCCAGACCTCAAGCAGCCTACCCGAAGACATTGGCCGGGCCGGCCTCAGACGCCTTCCTATTTGGCTTTGCTTCGAACGGGGTTTGCCGAGCTTGCCGTGTCGCCACGGCAACTGGTGGGCTCTTACCCCACCGTTTCACCCTTACCCGGCACCCACTTTAAATACGAAAATCAAGCTGGCGACATGAAATTTAATTGTCGGCAACTCGAAGCACTGGAATGCTTTCGGCATTAAAGTGGGTGCCGGGCGGTCTGTTTTCTGTGGAACTTTCCCGGGATCACTCCCGCTGGGCGTTACCCAGCGTCCTGCCCTGCGAAGCCCGGACTTTCCTCCATCCGGCACTCACTTTAATCCCGGAATTGCTCCAGTGCTTCAAAATGGCAACAACAAAAATATATGTTGCCGGCATGATTTTCGGGTTTAAAGTGAGTGCCGGACAGCGACAATCCGTCCAACTCCATAAAAATATTACCTGAATCAGTGGAGTCAGGATGTTAGATCAATTAACCATTCTCTGACAGGCCGGCAACAGGCGACACCGTATCATGATTTATTTGAAAAATGTTCTTCCCAGAAAATCAGGCGCTGACAGTTAGGGCAGCTGAGAATCTGTTCTCCTTTCTGGATTTCAATGAATGACTGCGGAGGGATACTTATATAGCAGCCGGTACATACTCCGCGCTTTACCGAAACAATAACCGGATTGTTGAGCCGGTCCCTGATAAAGTTATATCTTGATAAAATTGGAACAGGAACGTTGGCACAGGCTTTTTTGCGGCTTTTTTCAAGCTGGGATATCCGCTTGTTGATCTTTTGCATTTCCGAATCCAGAGTGGACTGACTGCTTGCCAGTTCCTGGCTCAAGGCTTCTCTTTCCGAAGTAAGTTCTTCCATTTTTTCCTGATGGACCTGGATATCTTCAATGAGATTAGTCATCTCTTCTTCTCGAAACCTGTTAAGTTTTTCCAGGTTATCCATCTCACGCATCATGGCGTGATATTCTTTGGTATTGTTGACCATCATCAACTTGTTTTTGCTTTTTTTGACCCTGTGGGAGTCTTCTTCGATATCCTTTTTCAGTTTGTCCTTCTGCTGATTTAAAATGTCCAGCCGTTCTCTGGTCTGTGCTATCTGACCATCAAGGTCATCCAGTGAAGACTGCAGCTGTTCAAGATGTTTTGGAGCTTCAACCAGCCTGCTCTGCAGGGTGATCATCTCGGAATCGATTTCCTGAAGTTCTACCAGCTTTTTAATCTGATCAATATATTTACTCAAATTCTCCTCCCGTGAAAAAATGTCAAAGTATTTTAAAAGGCGATTTGCCTTCAATGAAATAAATATCCATATCAACAATTTGATGCTTGAGCAGAAGAAACCACTCAAACATCATTTTTTCTTCCAGAATAAAATGGCCGACATCCAGGACACAACCATGTTCACTGCTGTCTTTGCCCTGATGATACTTCATGTCGCCAGTGATAAACACCTGAGCTCCGGAATGAAAGGCTTTGCAGGCCAGATCTCCTCCAGAGCCGGGACAGCAGGAAATCATCTGAACTTTTTCAGGGGCATCTCCAATCTGTATAATTTTCTCCAGTCCCAGTATGTTTTTAAGGTTGTCAGTGAACATCTCAAAAGTAACCGCTTCTGGAAGAGAGCCTGTAAAGCCCAGTCCATAATGCTGAAAGTCCTTTGGACTTTCAGTCATGAGAAAATTAAATGGCCAGACAATCTGCCTTAGCTGCTGCAGGAACAGGTCAACCTGGTGAGGCGGCAGTACAACTTCTGTGATCAGTCCCTGAATGTTTTTGCTGGTTTTGATGATAATATCCCGGCAGGGAACATCCTCAACAGGCAGGTGTATAGGTTCCTGAAAACTGAGTTTGGCTGCCTTTCGGATAAAAACCGGATCAAGAACTTCATTTTTGTTTAATTTTAGCTTTTTGGCCAGCCAGGTTGCCGGTCCGCCGGGGTTTATGTCCAGGGAGGTATGTGCGCTGTAAAGGGTTGTGTCGGCAGTCAGAAGATTTTTGATTATTCTGTGGAATGAATCAGGTCGGTCCGGGAGTCTGGGTTTTAAAGCAAGTGGGTGGTGAGTGAGTAAGAAGTCGGTCTGAAGGTCGACGGCCTTTTGGATGGTTTGTTCGTCGGGATCGAGGGCCAGGGCCATACTTTTAACTTCATGTTTATTCCCGGCAACCTGTATCCCGCATTTATCCCACTCCAGCGCTAATTCCGGGGGAGCAAATGACTCTATAATATCTATTAGTTTTTTAAGTTGCATGCAGATATTTCAAGTTTTGGCAAAATATTTTTATTGCTTTAACTTAAAGTATTATATGTTTCGATAATTCTACCTTGAACTTTCAAGTGGACCTACTCCGGCCAGGAAATAAAAAAAGGTGCTCCCTGTACAATCGCTGGTAAGCACCTTTATAGGTTCAATCTTTTGCCGCTTATCAGGCAGTTTCTGAAAATCGTATCGTGCAGCCTGCAATTTTACTCCCTGAAACATGGTGGGCCAACCAGGATTCGAACCTGGGACCTTCCGGTTATGAGCCGGTGGCTCTGCCAACTGAGCTATTGGCCCGAAAAAACAATAAGGGGGTTTATCTAATTCTTATAAGTATTTCTGTCAACAAATATTTTGTTTGCTCAAAATGGTATTTGATAAGGTTTGATGAAATATTAATACCGAAAAGGAAAAACTGAGAGGGCGGAGGACAGGAAGGAAAGTCTCAGGACAGCAAAAAGCCCGGCTAAAGCCGGGCTTTTGTATTTAAAACTGAATCAGGCTTATGCAAATGCCTTTTCAAAATTGGGTACTACCTGTTTCTTGAGGCTCATAACGCCGTCCAGCCATACGGATGTGCCGTCAACACCCTTGCCAAAGGCTTTTTCAACTACGGATGGATCGTCGGAAAGAACGAGCATTTCAGAACCTTCTTTCATGATATCGGTGAGAAGCAGGAACACGGAATGTCTGCCGCCTTCTTCTTTTACTTTCTTCATTTCCTCGTACAAGTCGTTTTTTACCGGCTCCAGAATTGACAGGTCCACTACTTCCAGCTGACCAATACCCACTTTTTTGCCGCTCATGTTGAAATCTTTATAATCCCTGAATATAAGATCTCTTGTAGGAGTGCCCTCTACCGCTGATTTTACTTTGAACATTTCCATGCCCAGGTCCATCATGTCGCTGACTCCGGCTATTTTGGCCAGTTCTTCGCAGGCCTTTTTGTCGGCATCAGTACAGGTGGCGGACTTGAAGATGACGGTATCGCTGAGGATTGCGCAAAGCATGATCCCGGCGATATTCTTGGGAATTTCAACACCATAAAAGTCATACATTGATTTGATGACCGTGCAGGTGCAGCCAACAGGCCATATCCAGCATTCCAGAGGATTGGGAGTGGTCACATCGCCAAGCTTGTGATGATCGATTATTCCCAGGATTTCAGCTTTGGCCAGATCGTCCAGGCTCTGGGACAGATCGGAATGATCCACCAGGATTACCTGTTTGCCTTCGCCTGAAGTAACAACTTCAGGGGCGTTGAAGCCATATTTATTCAAAACAAATTCACTTTCAGGACTAAGTTCACCCTGAGCAGCCGGAGTGGCCGCGGTTCCAAGCTTGCTTTTCAGATCAGCAACAGCTATTGCCGCGCACACGGAATCAGTGTCAGGATTTTTGTGACCAAAAACAATTACGGACATAAATACCTCCTACATATTGGTTTGTTTAGCTCGACTTTAAAAAAAACATTGTGCAATTTAGCACAAAGATATGAGGCTGCCAAGCAAAATTTGCCGTCAAAATAATTTTATTATTGCCGGAAGATGGCAACTGGCTTGATTCGGTATCTTATATATATAAATTTATTTGTCCACCTTAGTGAAACAGATTAAAAATATGCGGCATTATTCAGAGAATTTCAAGGCATACCTGGCCCTTACCACGGCCATGTTTTTATGGGGCAGCTCTTTTATCGCCCTGAAAATAGCCTTTGTGTGGTATGATCCCATGACCGCCATATTTGGAAGGATGTTGTCTGCGTCTCTGGTTATGCTGCTTATTTTCCCCAGAATCAAGCGCGTAAAGAGACAGCGCGGAGACATTGGTCTGCTGTTACTCATGGCTTTTTTTGAGCCATGCATGTATTTCGTCTTTGAAGGATTCGCCCTGAATTTTACCAGCGCGTCCCAGGCCGGAATGGTCAGTGCCATGATGCCGTTGATGGTTGCGGTGAGCGCGTTTTTTATACTGCGTGAAAAAATCATGTTAAAGACCTTAACCGGCTTTTTTCTGGCAGTGGCGGGAGGTATATGGATCAGTGTGTTCAGTGAATCAACAGAGGGTGCCCCCAATCCCATGCTGGGCAATTTTCTGGAATTTCTGGCCATTGCCAGCGCCGCCGGATACACCATCTGCGCCAAACATCTCAGTGTAAGATACCATCCACTTTATCTTACGGCTGTGCAGTCCTTTCTGGGAACAGCATTCTTTTTTCCCCTGATGATAATCTCGCCCCAGGGGGTGCCTTCCAGTTTTGAGCTGATACCTGTTCTGGCGATTATCTATCTGGGAGTTGTGGTTACCCTGGTTGCCTATACCTGTTATAATTACGGAGTGAGCAAGATTCCGGTGGGCCAGGCTTCCTCGTTTATTAATCTGGTTCCTGTGTTCAGCATTGGCCTTGGCTGGATGATCCTTGGAGAGCGATTTACAGCTGTTCAGTTTTTCGGGGTTGTTCTGGTTTTTGCCGGGATTATTCTCAGTCAATACAGAGGATCCGGCAGTACCAGGATTAAACTATAGGAGGGATAGATCCCTTCTTTTTAACAGGTTGTTGAAAATCTCCCAATTGCTGTGTCGCTATAAGTTTAGTTCAACGTTCAATGTTCAACGTTGAAAAGTAATAAAAAATGATTCCGGGAACATTTTTGTTGTTTATCCGGCACCCACTTAAGTGAGTATTATCCCGGCACAGGTCTTTAGTGGCGTCCTAAGTGGGTGCCGGACTGTCGCTTGGAATTTTTGAACAACCTGCCTGGTAAGGACTTTTTCAACACGCTGTTAACTGATTTGTATATGTATTTTTCTATTGTTCTTGGAATAAAAATAAATTATTGTTTTTACACTTATCTCATGAACCGGACTGCTGAACAAGAAATTTCGTAACTATTCACCATAACCAGCGGCCAGTCCCTAGTTCATGTTTCTGTTGATACGAACTCCCTGTCGCGGTTCCGTAAGGCAAACCATTAGCTGGACATGTTATACTGGATTGGAAATCTTGCATATTTTGGAAAAAATCGGCAGTTTTTAATTTGTATGGTTTGCCTGAACGGAACCTGCGACGGTCAAACATCGCATCAATGGCGAAACATGAACTAGGTACTGGCCTTAGATTCAGTGGTTGATCATAATATATGGTGAATAGATACGATATTTCTTCATTTTCCTGATGTTTATTTTACGTCATGAGTCAGGGTTGAACATTTGAATAAACTTATCCACAAGACAGGTAAAGCTTGAGCTCCATCAGCATCGGAAATATTGAGCCCGGAATGATTCTCGAGGCGGATCTGCGGACTGCGGAAGGTCGCTTTCTGTTGCCTCAGGGCACTGAGCTAACCGCAGAGCATATCAAGATCTGTAAGGCCTGGGGCGTTAACCAGGCTGATATTGTCGGTTATGATCAGGAAAAGATTAATAAGGCCCGCCTGGCCAGGATTGATCCCGAAATTCTTAAAAAGAGCAAGGCTTATTTAAAGCCTTTTCTCAGCGGCTGGGATATAAGTAATCCTGTCAATAAAGAAATCATCAGAATCGCAGTTGAGCAGATCTCCGGCAGAATGGAAGCCGGCGACTTTTCATCCTCAAACTATGAAGATTTCACTCAGAAAGCAGAAAATGGTAAACAGAAATCATCATCTGACTGGTCCCATGTTTCAGCCCTGGGGCTGGTGAGAAAACAATCCACCCTTATTTCCCTTCCGGATACTTTTTTCAAGATTATGGAGGTTATGGAATCTCCGTTCAGTTCAGCCAATCATATTGCTGATGTGGTCAGCAAGGATATGAGCCTATCAGCCAAACTCCTTAGACTGGTCAACAGTGCTTTTTACGGGTTTCCCTCTAAAATAGATTCCATCAGCAGGGCAGTGGCCATTCTGGGCACAAAAGAATTGACTTCCCTGGCCATGGGGATTTCTCTGGTCCGAGCCTTTGAAGGCGTTTCACTGGATATCTTCAGTATGGAGGACTTCTGGAAACACAGTATAGCCTGCGGGGTTTTTGCCGGGCTTATAGCTTCCCGGCAAACCGGCCTGTCACAGGAGCGTTTTTTTGTGGCTGGTCTGCTCCATGATATTGGTCACCTCATTATGATAAAGATCATTCCTGACGCTTTTATAGAAGCTGTAACTTTATCCAGAGTTCAAAAAATTCCTGTTTTTCAGGCTGAGAATAAGCTTCTGGGTTTTGATCATGCCAGGCTGGGAGGTCTTTTGTGTAAAGAATGGAAAATCCCGGTTGCCCTGGAACAGATGATCCGTTTCCATCATGAACCCTTAAAGTCCGGTAATGTTGCTGAGTCGTCCATAATCCATCAGGCCAATACCCTGGCTGTATCCACCTGGCCGGAAACCAGTCGCGAAGGTGTTTTTCCCCCTGCGAGCAAAAAATCATGGCAGATTACCAGGCTGCAGGTTGGTGATATCTATCCGCTTGTTCAGCAGGCGGATAGAAGAATCAAGGAAATAATGCACATTTTTCTGACACGGGAGTAATAATGAATGACAAGGATGATCAAATAGTCCGCCTGAAAGAAGAAATTCATTTTCTCCGCGAAGAAAGACGCCGTTCAGTTCTTGCTCTTGAAATGGCGGCCGGTCTTGCTGATTTCAATACTCAACCCCGTCATGCCCAGGAACGACAGTCTGTGTTCAGGGAAACTGCGGAAAAACTAAGAACGCTTATCAGGTTCAAGGCTGTTTCGTTTTATCTGGTTAATGAGCAGGACAATTCCTTTGGTCAGGTGTTTTGTGAATCGGATGAATACAGCGGGTTTCTCGAAGAAGAAGTTGAAAAACTGATAGAAGATCATTCTTTTGCCTGGATTTTAAAACGTAACAGGCCCGTGGTCATAAGCAGTGAAGATCAGAGGGAAAATCTTATTCTCCGGGCTCTGGTTACTCCTTCAAGGGTCAGGGGAATGTTTGTGGGCATCCTGGATCAGGAAAAAAAAGATATTCCTGATGTGCTCTTTTCCCTGCTTTCCATTGTCACTCTTTCCTGCTCGTCTGCACTTGAAAGCATTGAAACCTATGAGTATCTGAAAAAGGTCAACCATAAACTCAAAAAATATGCCCAGGAATCTCAGAGGCTTTATCAGGATATTTTTGAAAACGCGCCTGTGGCCATTTTCAGGACCACCCGGGAGGGAAAAATTCTCAAGGTTAATCCAATGTACGCCAGGATTGCCGGATATGAATCTCCTGAACAGATGATAGACTGTATTCAGGATATTGGACGGGAGCTTTATGTTAATCAGGCAGACCGGGACGAGTATCTCAAGGTACTTGATAGGCAGGGCTGGGTATTCAATTATGAAACCAGGCTTAAGCGTACCAGTGGAGAGCATTTCTGGGTTTCCATGGATTCCCGGATTGTGCGGGACCAGAATAATAAAGTGCTCTATTATGACGGATTTCTTCGGGATATTACCGAAAGAAAACAGGTGCAGGACGCGCTGATCAAGGCCAAGGATGATGCTGAATCCGCCAACAGAGCCAAGAGTGAATTTCTGGCCAACATGAGTCATGAATTGCGCACCCCCCTGAATGGAATTATGGGGATGCTTCAGCTTCTGGAAATGACCGGTCTTGAACCTGACAAACAGGAGTATGTTGATAATGCTCTAAAAGCCGGACACAGGCTGACTGAACTGCTGAGCAATATCCTTGATTTATGCAGGATAGAAAAAGGCAGAATGGTGGTTGAAGAAAAGCCCTTAGTGCTCAATGATATTATCCGGAAAGTCTCCGAGATCTTTGGGGTGGTTTGCCATGATAAAGGTATTTTGCTTCAAACATGGGTGGATGAAAACATGCCGGCCTCTCTCATGGGAGATGAGATAAGGATCAGGAGCATTCTGTTTAATCTCACAGGAAATGCCATTAAATTTACTGAACAGGGAAAGGTTTCTCTTGAAGCGCATTTCCTGGGCACGGATGCAAGGAATAATGTTCATGTTCTGTTTGTTGTCAATGATAGCGGCGTAGGGATACCAGAAGAAGATCAGGATAAAGTGTTTGAATCTTTTGTCCAGGCAGAGGGATGCTATACCAGAAAATTTGAGGGGGCCGGGCTGGGATTGTCCGTAGTCAGAAGAACCCTGAGTCTTCTCAGGGGGCATATCTGCTTTGTCAGTAAAGAAGGCGAGGGGACAGTCTTTTATGTTTCTCTGCCTTTCAAGGTCCAGGATCAGCCGGATCTTTCAGTCAGACCTGAACCTGAATTACTGGATACGGCCCGAAAATTGCCGCAACGCATCCTGCTGGTGGAAGATGAACCTGTCAATATGTTTTTTGCCCAGAAAATGCTGGGTAAATTAGGCTTTGAAACACTGGGCACAGATGACGGAAGAGAAGCTGTGGAACTTCTGAAAAGGGAGAAGTTCGACTGCATTCTCATGGATATTCAGCTTAAGGATATGGACGGTGTACAGGCCGCAAAAATTATCAGAAGTCATGACGGTTCAATGTATGATCCTGATATCCCCATAATTGCAGTGACTTCCTATGCCCTGGCAGGAGACAGGGATAAATTCCTGGAGGCGGGCATGAATGAATATATTTCCAAACCCTTGCGCATTAAAACCTTGAAGACGCTTTTAAATAGAATTTTGAATTGATTTGTTGAATTTCCAACACACTGAAAAATTTTACATATCTGGAACCGGCTCATTGATGGGGATGGTCAATCCCTTTTGCGGGGTTTGTCGGATTCATGAACTTACGGAGTAAAAATGCTTGAGCTGGTCAGGGTATCTGTGTGCCCCAAGCCTGAAATGGTTGCCGTGGTTAACGCCGGACTGGAGGCTTTATGTACGCATATCCGTTACCCTGCGGATAAAACCAGACGTCTGCAGCTGGCAACCGAAGAGATATTTCTATACGCCCTTAATACTATACGTAAAGCCAATTTAAGATCGATTTTGACTGTCCGTTTCAGAAGCCATGCAAACGGTTTTCAAATAGTTGTCGAGTATGTCGGGCCAAGAGGAGAACTGGACGGATATCTCAAACCCGGTCAACTGCAGTCGCTTAAAGTCAATGGTTTTGATGCGGTTGGTCTCTGTCTTGCCGCCAATGTTCTGGATTATCTGAAATCAACATACTGGACTGTTGAAGGCATTAACTGTTATCTTCTTTCTCAGAGTTTTCCTCGCTCCAAAAACCTTTCAACCTGAGTTATGATGACTATATTCTTGAACAATTATCAGCAATTCCGCTCTTCAGGCAGTTTTTCTTATATATTTGCAGTTCCTGTACTATTTATATTGATATTTTGTCCCGGATCAGTTTCCGGTCAAAAATCTCCAGATATTTCCGGTTTTCCGGAAATTATGGAAATGACCTTGACTGAAGCGGTCTTTCTGTCCCTGCGTTATAACCGTTCTCTGGAAAGTGCTTATCTGGACAGGGTTATGCAGCGCTTTAATCTTCGCCAGGATCTGACCAAATTTCATCCCAACCTGGAAATTTCTCTGGGTGCGGATGCCCGTTTATCCGAAGATTCTTCAACTTATAAAGAAGATGATATTCCCAAGTCCCGCATAACCACTCATAGTACAGGTACATATGTTACCACAAGAGCCACCCAGAAAATACCTACGGGTGCTGAAATCTCTTTTGTCTGGGATAATGAGGCCCAATCGAGACATGTTTCCCGGCGTGATGGTTCCACAAAAACAGAGCCTCTTGATTCGGCCTGGGGAGTTGAACTGAGCCAGCCTCTTCTAAAAGGCGGCGGAATTGATTTTAATACGGCGTCAGTAACCAAAGCCAGACTGGGCGAGGAGGAAGCTGTGCGGTCCATGCGGGATACGGTTATAAGTACTGTAACCGGAGTGATAATGGATTACCGCAATCTTCTCAGAGCCTCCCAGGATCTCAATGTTCAGCAGACATCCCTGAAAAAGGCCCGTGAACAGCTGGAAATTCTCAAATCCCTTATTAATGCAGGACGCAGAGCAGCCAATGAACTTATTCAGTCAGAAGCCAATGTGGCCCGGCAGGAATTGTCAGTGGAGGAAGCAAAGTCAACTTTAAATGATGCCCAGCTGAGTTTGTTGAATAAACTCAATATCGGGCGGGAAATTATCATCATACCTACGGAACAGGTGGAATATAGGCAGGTAGAGCCTGATATTGAGGAATGTCTGGAAATAGTTTTTAAAAAAAATGCGGACTATCTGCGGGCTTTGAACCAGGTTAAAATTGCCGGGTTGAATATTATGGAAGCTGAAAATCAGAGAAGGTGGGATCTTTCAGCAGAAGCCCGGTACAGAAAAGGCTGGCATCAGAGACGCACAGATCCTGATTACCGGCAGGATGAATGGAGTGTAGGGCTTTCCCTGGATATCCCGTTTCCAATTTACGGAGACGCCAAATATGCCCGTGAATCGCCCCTGTTGTCTGCACGCATCAATTTGAGAAAAGCTGAAATGACTCTGTTAACCATAGAGGAAAACCTGGAAAATGAGGTGGCAACGGCTGTGCGCAGAGTAGATTCTGCGCATAAGCAGGTTCAGCTGGCCAGACGAACACGGGAGCTGTCTGAAAAGAGTTTTGAGGTCAGCGAACTGGAATACAGGCTGGGGCGCATATCAAATACTGATTTTATCCGAGAGCAGGATAAACTGCGCAATGATAAGCTGGCTGAAGTCAACTCCATTATTGCCTATGAGAACACCCTGACATCTCTGGACCAGCTTCTGGCTACAACCCTGGATACCTGGGAAATAGACTTTACTCCTCAGCGCGCTGATCTGGAAGAAGAGATGCTTGGCAGAAAGACCTGGATGCTTGGAAAATAAAGCGGGTCCCGCCCCAACCCGGTATCACCATAGTTCCCTGAGAACACAGGGGGCAGATAAGTTAGATCCGTTCCGGTTTTCTCTTAGCTCAGGGACTCAATAGTTTTGTGCTGTTTTTTATTATCTCTTTTTTTGTGACATGTTTACAGGAGTAAACATTTGACGTATAAAAAACCTGCACAGAAGCTCTTTTCCGGACTGTTCCCCAATAAGTTGCATGCAATATCAGATAACTGACCAGTAGGTGGAGAAAGACAGATGTCTTCGGATAATTTTTTTGAGAATATACTCGAAAACATGGCTGACGGAGTAATGGCCCTGGACTTCAAGGGTCGCATAGTCATGTTTAATTCCTCTGCCGGAAACATCCTGGGGATGTCCCCTGACAAGGTCCGGGATGATACTTTTGCCCGGATTTTTATGGCCGGGGATACTGATAATGACGAGTTCAACCAAGTAGTCCTGGATGCCATATACGAACAGGGCATTGGTCTTTCCAGCGTTGTGGATTTTACCCGGGCCGACGGTTCAAAGGTATCTCTTTCAATATGTTCTTCATATCTTGAGGGAAACACAAAAGAGCAGGAAAAAAAGGGAGTCATCCTTGTTTTTTCGGATATTACTGAAATAAAAGCAATGCAGGCCCGACAGGAGGAGGATGCCCGGAAACTGGGCAAGGCTTACCGGGATATGGAAGAAAAAAATGCGCTCCTGCAGCAGGCCCTTAGAAAGGTCAAAGCGGTTCGTATTGCCTCCTCGGTCCTGATCCTCCTGCTGTTTTTTGGAATTGGAACGTATTATTTTTACGGTGACGCGCTTATAAATAAAATCCAGTCGCCTGCTTCATCTGAACCCTCCAGGGATTCCGCGGATGTTGAGTATTTAACAGTTCAGCAAAGACCCCTGACATCATCGGTTTCCATTTCAGGACGTCTGGAGCCCCTGGAAGAGATTGTTGTCACTTCGCCTTTTGACGGCATGATTGAGCAGCGAAATTTTTCATTTGGCCAGTTAGTGGATCAGGGAGATCTTCTTATTCTACTTGATTCGTCTGAACTTGAGGTTAAACTGCGCAATGCCAGAAGTGAATATATTAAGATCAATCAGAAATACCAGGAACTGCAGCAGTGGGATTCCGGAACTGAAATGACCAAAGCCCGCAGAAGTCTGGTCCGGGCCAAAGATACCCTGGAAGTGAATCAAAGAGAACTGGAAGAATCAGAGCTATTGTTTGAAAAAGGTATTGTTGCAGCCAATGAAGTGGATGGAAAGAAACGAGCTGTGGAGAATGCTCTGGTGGATGTTAAGTCTGCAGAAGAAGAACTTGAATCTGTCCGTGACAAAGCCAGTGAGCAGAACATACAGATGGTCAGCATGGAGCTGGAAAATGCAAAGGTTAATCTGGAAACCATTGAAAAACAGATCCAGGGTAAAACGGTCCGGGCTCCGGTTTCCGGAGTTGTTATC
Organism: Desulfonatronovibrio sp.; assembly: GCA_046496945.1. GTDB lineage: Bacteria > Desulfobacterota > Desulfovibrionia > Desulfovibrionales > Desulfonatronovibrionaceae > Desulfonatronovibrio. The sequence continues at coordinate 16,130 of JAWOGL010000128.1, read as the reverse complement.
AAGCCGGTGAGAGAAGAAGATAAAGAAGTATCTCTGGAAAAGGGGTCCAGAATCTCAGCAGGGACAACCCTTTTTGCTGTTGGAGATTTAAGCGGGGTAACCGTCAGCACCAAGATTGATGAGGTGGATGTCAGAAAAGTCAGTATAGGTCAGCCGGTCAAGGCTCGTGGTGATGCCTTTCCGGGCATACTGCTTGAAGGACGGGTATCTCATATTTCAGCTCAGGCAGTAACCGGCAGCGGACAGCAGGCAGCAACTTTTGATGTCCGGATAACCTTTCCGGAACAGGATGAAGATAATCTGGAAGTTATCCGGGTAGGTATGTCAGCGGACCTGGAGATTGTTGTTTATGATAATGAAAAAGCCCTGATGGCTCCCTTGTCCTGCGTCAGGGTTGTACAGGGCCGGTCCATGGTCAGGCTGGCAGAGCCTGACGGCACTATTGTGGAAAAAGAAGTAAAAACAGGATTGACCACCCTGACATCCGTGGAAATCAAGTCCGGACTTAAGCAGGGAGACAGGCTGGTTCAATGGTAGGCATGAGTCTCATTAACATGGAAAACATCCGCAAATCCTTTTATATGGGACCGGTGAAAGTTGAAGTACTTAAAGGAGTCAACCTGGAAGTATCTTCAGGAGATATGCTGGCCATTGCCGGTACATCGGGATGCGGCAAGTCAACCCTCATGAATATAATGGGATTTCTGGATGTTCCGGACTCAGGATCCTATTTTCTGGAAGGCAGCCCAACTTCTGATCTTACGGATTATGAACTGTCGGTTATCCGGAATCAGAAAATAGGGTTTGTTTTCCAGCAGTTTAATCTTCTGCCAAAGTTAACGTCCCTGGAAAATGTCTGTCTTCCCTTGATTTACAGAGGATTGAAAGAAAAAGAGCAGATTGCCAAGGCCAGACAGACGTTGTCTCTGGTGGGTATGGACGACAGAAGACAACATAAGCCTTCAGAACTGTCCGGAGGTCAACAGCAGAGGGTGGCGATTGCCCGCGCACTCAGCGGAGATCCGGCCATTATTCTGGCTGATGAGCCTACCGGCGCACTGGACACGCGGGTCGGTCAGGATATTATGGACCTGTTTCTGGAACTTAATGCCAAAAAACATATCACCATGATTATTATTACCCATGATCCCAGAATTGCCGCGCAATGCAGCCGGAAGGTCAATATGCGTGACGGAATAATGGTTGCCTGAGTTATGTTGATCAAGGCCAATATAAAAGAAGCCGTGCGCAGCCTGGCATCCTCCAAACAAAGGACCGCCCTGGCTCTTCTGGGAATTGTCATCGGCATCGGTTCGGTTATTGCGCTGGTTTCCATCGGCTCGCTGGCTCAGCGTGAGACTATGAAACAGTTCCTGGAAATGGGCACGGATGTGGTATCAATCCAGGAGGAACAGAAAAGAGAAAACAGAAGCAGCGGTCCGTCTTCCGGCCTGAAACTTGATGGTATTTTAGAAATGCCCCAAAGCCTGCCTTTTATACGGTCCATAGCTCCTTATGCTTCCGCTTTCGGGGAGTTGCGTAAACAGGGCCAGCGAAAATCTGTTCCCGCTTTAGGAGTAACCGGGTCCTTTCTGGAAATAAACAGCCTGGAACTGGCCCAGGGAAGATTCATATCTGATCTTGATATACTCATGCCCTTTGCTGTATTGGGCGGCAACCTGGCACGAATGCTGGCTCAGCAGGGCATAGTCATTACTGTGGGAGATAACGTTTATTTTGAAAACCGCAAGCTGACTGTGGTCGGGATACTGCATCCAGCCCCCATGGGTTCCATGCGTCCATATGAAAGTGTAGAAGGATTGATGCTTCCCATATCCACAGTGCAGAGAATGTCACCGCAAAACATCATTCGAACGATCATGGCCAGGATTGATCCGGAAATTTCATCCGCGGCTGCTGCGGATGAAATAAAATCATATTTTTCTTCCCTGCCCAGATCCCCGGATGTCCGCGTAACCAGTCCGGAACAGATCATTGAACATATGGAAAAGCAATCCAGGATGTTTACCCTGCTTCTGGGAGCCATCGGCAGCATATCTCTTGTTGTCGGCGGGGTAGGGGTTATGAACGTTATGCTGGTTTCAGTGTCGGAACGCAAAAAGGAAATTGGAATACGCAGAGCACTTGGTGCTCAGAAAAAAGATATCCAGAGACAGTTCCTTATGGAATCGGTAATTTTATCTTTACTAGGCGGTTTACTGGGGATTCTTATAGGCGTGGGGGTTTCCTATGGAATAGCCAGATTTTCAGGATGGGAGTTTAGCGTGGTTTACTCGGCAGTTTTTGTGGGGGTGGGAGTGTCCGCGGGAATAGGCATATTCTTCGGGTATTATCCGGCAAGACAGGCAGCCAATCTTATACCTATCCAGGCCCTGCGTTCGGATTGAGGCGGCCTGAAAACGCCAAAACTGCCATGCGGTTTCTGCTTCAGCTGTTTTTGTCAGGATAAAACACAGGGTGCCGGGTCCTGATTGACAGGGAAAACTTTTGACTGCAAAGCCTTTTACTTCCTGGTAAAAAATCTTTGCAGTTCAATGGACATCCAGTCCTGGTAGCCCGGGATCTTAATCCATATCTGCTGATTTACCGGCATGGCTATGATCTGATAAACTGTTCTGACCTGCCCCTGTTCCGGCCAGGTTGCCCCTCCTTTTTCAAGGGGTGTGTCCAGGAGGGTTTTCATGGCGGGTACATCAATTTTCCCTTTAGACTGTTGCCCAAGTTTCAATAGATTGTCTCTTCTTAAAACAGATTTGAATCCGGTATTCTCCTGCATGGTTAATCCCCAGGCTGAATCAATAAAATGATTGGTGGAGACCAGGAGTCCATGGTCATCACCGGATCTTCGTTTGAGATCAAATGGCGGTCATTCATAAGAAATGGCTGAATGTTTATCCGCGGTGTTGATGATAAAGGAAAAGTTGGAGCGGGTTGTATTCATGGCTGCGTCAAGCTGGTCCATGCTCTGGTAGTCCAGCAGAAAAGCCAGAAGATTGCTCATAGCGCAAACCCTGTTCTGGTGAGTCAGTCCTCCTCCGGAAGGAAAAGCATTGTTCAGCTCAAGAAACAGCCCGTGAGAATTGATTCCTGTGGTGGCATAAATAACTCCGGCAAAGGTTATTATGGCCGTGGGTATGCCCGAGTCGGGCTGAAAAACGGTAACTGTCAATGATTTTGCAAAATCAGCGTAACTGTCAAACCAGTCATAGTTTCTTCCCACAATAAGGGGGGCACCTCCGGTGTATTCCTCCCAGGCAAATATTCCCGAGCAACCGGGCATAAGTCCATAAAGTTCAAGAGCGTTTAGAATAATCTGATCGTCCAGGCTCAAGCCTGAGGTCTCGGACATCCCCAGGATAATGTCCTTGAAGCGCTGCGGATAAAAATAATATAATCCTTTTGCCGCATTGAGCATTGACTCACTGGAAAGCCCTTTTTTGTCCATAAAATGATCGATTACGGCTTTCTGATACAGTCTTTGCAGTTCTTCGGACATGAGACCGCCATACTGACGGCCCATTTCACGGTAAGATCCCTTGAGGTCAAGTACGTTTATTTTACCGTATTTATAGAGTTTCCCTTTTTCAAAGACCGCTTCCGGGTCAGGAGGGTACTCGTCGTGTGCGGATGCAGGGGGAACGGATAACATGCTCAGAAGGGAAAAACCAGCAGTAAGGGAAGAGTATAAGTGGTTCATGTCCGGCCTTCTTATTGTTATAAATTGAACATAATTTATTTCGAGTATTTAAAAGACTGTTCATGTCATTGTGAGTATGAGCGGTGCTGTCATGGCCGATCAAAACATAAATTCTTCAGCTGTATTCCAGGCGGTATTCAGGCTCAGGAGATAATATGCTGCTGTGAACTGATGCAGAACATTGTTAGTTTAATAAAAATAAATGTCCAGACTTAAAATCGGCGTACACAGGTCTGGCCTGACGTTTGAAAAAAGAAATGGATGAATTTCGGCAGCTAATCTTCAGTGGAGAATAGTTGCCGGATTTCAAAAGAGATTTGCTGATTAGTTTCCATCCGGAAATTCTTTCTTTCAGGATGAAAACTAATTATTGGTTGCTTAAATCACTTCTATTAGCTATTTTGCTATGCAATTTACATGAAGATTCCTGCAGCGTCAGGAGTAATGGAGGAAATGCAATGGTATGTGACAATAAGCCGCAGCATAGTGGAATGTTTGCAGTGATTATTATTTCTGCTTTGATGCTGGCAATCTCGGCCTGTACTGATTCTGATGCCCCTCCTCAAGATTCTTCGTCTCCCGCCTTGTCTGTCAGTGTGGCAAAAGCCCAGACTAAAAAAGTGCCCCTCTACGCCGAGGTCATCGGCAACACACAGGCCGTGGAAACTGTAGAAATACGGTCCAGGGTGGATGGTTATCTTTTGCAAAGGGATTTTAGTGATGGTTCTCTGGTCAGTAAAGGAGAGCTTCTTTTTGTCATTGATCCGGACCAGTATGAACAGGATATGCTTAAGAACAGGGTCCAGCTTGAGTATGCCAAAGCCAGTCTGGAACTTGCCCGTAAGGAAACCAGCCGTTATGGAACTCTTCTGGAAAAACAGCTTGTTTCCCAGGAAGAGTATGACCTTCGCCTTTTAAAAGAGCAGGAAGCCGAAGCCAATGTACTGGTCAGCAGGGCTAATGTTAATCTGGCCCAGATCCAGATAAACCACACCCGGATTTCTTCTCCTGTTGACGGTATCATAGGTCTTTCTCAGATCGACAGGGGAGGGCTGGTCAGTGCAGGCAGTACTCTGCTGGCTGAAATATCCACCATAGATCCTATGTATTTTTTCTTTTCCATGAGTGAAGAAGACTATATCCGGTTTGCCAGTCATTACCGTGAGGGTCTGCAGGAAATCATGAAAGATATGGAAGTCAAGCTGACTCTGACCGGAGAGCTTGAATATCCTCAGACAGGCCATATGGACATGTTTGACCGGGCAGTGGACCCCCGAACCGGCAGCATTGCAGCCAGGGCGGTCTTTCCAAACCCGCAAGGCGATCTCAGGCCGGGCATGTTTGGAAGGGCACAGGTTACCGTGGAGAAACAAGTTGAAGCTTTGTTTGTTCCTCAGGAGGCAATCATGGACACCCTGGGACATAAAAGTGTATTTGTGGTGGATCAGAAAGGTCAGGTTGCCTCCCGTACTGTAAAGCTTGGAGGCAGGCATGAAAATCTCCGGGCGATTCATGACGGGCTGTCGGCCGGAGAGATGGTGGCAACAGGAAACTTATTAAAGCTTCGCCCTGGCATGCAGGTTAAGCCGGAGCTGAAAACAAAAAACAGTCAATAGTGGATTCGAGGCCGTAGTTTCATCAGGAGGCTTATTGTCCTGTCATTTATCTGGTTTAATAATTTAATGAAAAGAACTAATTATGTTTTATAAATTTTTTATTGACCGTCCCATCTTTGCTGCGGTGCTTTCTATCATTGTGACCCTGGCCGGAATAATGGTTCTGTCCAGCCTGCCTGTGGCTCAATATCCGGAGATAACCCCTCCAACAGTAAATGTAAGCGCAAGTTATCCAGGCGCCTCTGCAGAGGTGGTGGAACAGTCTGTTGCTTCCATTATTGAAGAACAGCTGACCGGACTGGAAGGCATGGACTATATGTCGTCCACCAGTTCCAACAACGGCGATTACAGTTTGACCGTTACTTTTGAGGTTGGTCAGGATCTGGACATGGCCACGGTGGATGTTCAGAACAGGGTCAGCATTGCCGAGCCCAAGCTGCCTGACATGGTTAAACGTATGGGGGTGACGGTAAGCAAGCAGTCTACCGACATGCTGGCTGCTGTAAATCTGATTTCTCCCAATGATACATACGATGCTCTTTTCCTGCTGAACTACGCCAAGATTAATATGGTAGACACCCTGGCCAGAGTGCCCGGGGTAGGCAATGTGGATGCTTATGGCGCCGGCGAATTTTCCATGCGCATCTGGGCGGACCCGGATAAGATGTCTTCCATGGGCATTGTGCCCTCGGATATAGATCAGGCCCTGCAGGAACAGAATGTACAGGCTCCGGCAGGGCAGGTCGGACAGGCTCCGGCTCCTCCGGGAACCCTTTTTCAGTATGCTGTAAGAGTACGTGGCCAGCTTACTGAAGTGGAAGAATTTGAACAAGTGATAGTCAAAACCTCGGATTCCGGGGCAGAGGTCCGTTTGAAGGAACTGGCTGAAATTGAACTGGGTGGTGATTATTACAGCGTATTCAGCCGGTTTTCAGGAAAGCCGTCAGCCACGCTCATGATTTTTCAACTTCCCGGAGCCAACGCCCTGGAGGTGGTGGAACAGGTACGCCAGTCCATGGAAGAGATGGCCGCTTCTTTTCCTGAGGATATGAGTTATAAAATTGCCTATGATACCACCAGATTTGTATCTGAATCCATTGAGGAAGTTACTCATACCCTTTTTGAGGCCTTTCTCCTTGTTTTTCTGGTGGTCCTGATATTTCTGCAGAGCTGGCGGGCCACGATCATCCCCATGGTGGCCGTGCCGGTGTCCCTGATCGGGGCATTCATCGCTTTTCCCATACTTGGTTTTTCTCTTAATACCCTGACCCTGTTTGCCCTGGTACTGGCTATCGGTCTGGTAGTTGATGACGCTATTGTTGTTGTTGAAGCATCGCAGCGCAACCTGGATGAAGAAGATATGTCGCCCAGAGATGCTACCATCAAGGCCATGGATGAAGTGGCCGGACCTGTAGTGGCCAACAGTCTGGTTCTGATCGCGGTTTTTATTCCAGTGGCTTTTCTGGGGGGCATTGCCGGCCAGCTTTATAAGCAGTTTGCTTTGACCCTGGCGGTGTCCGTAGGCATTTCCGTGTTCAACGCCCTGACTCTCAGTCCGGCGCTGGCGGCGATGCTTTTGCGTTCCGGGAAAGCAAAACGCGGTCCCCTGGCCTGGTTTTCCAACATGTTCAACCGGATGTTTTCCGCCTTTACCAATGGCTATACAGCCACAGTCCGGGCTTCCATCCGGGGATGGTTCGTTACTATATGTATCCTGGCCGTGCTTTTTGGTGTCACCCTGGGACTTTTGCGGATTCTTCCAACAGGATTCGTACCACCTGAAGATCAGGGATATTTTCTTGTCAGTGTGCAGCTTCCTCCTGCAGCTTCTCTCCAGAGGACCGACACTGCCATGCACAAAGTGGAGGCTTATCTGGATGAAGTCCCCGGGGTCAGCGACTATATTACTCTGGGAGGATTCAATCTCCTGGGAGCAGGGGTTTCCTCTTACGCCGGGACCATGTTTGTTATTCTTGATCCGTGGGAAGAACGGCAGACTCCTGAGCTTTCCCTGAACGCGATTCTGGCGGACCTGGGGAAATTTTTCCAGACGATTGACGATGGATTGGGTTTTGGTTTTTCTCCTCCGCCGATTCCAGGCCTTGGCAGTACCGGTGGTGTGGAAATTCAGATTCAGGACAGAGCCGGGGCAGGCGTTGAAGAACTGTCGAAAATAACAGATCAGTTTGTTGCTGAAGCAGCTAAACGACCAGAGGTTACCAGCCCGTTTACTTCATTTTCCATGGATGTGCCTCAGCTGCAGATGGAGATTGACCGGGAAAAGGCAAAAAACATAGGGGTTGGCCTTGACCAGGTCTATTCCACCCTGCAGGCCTTTCTGGGAGGATTATATATCAATGATCTGAACAAATACGGCAGGTCATACCGGGTTATGCTGCAGGCCAAGCCTGAATACAGAGCCAAGCCCGCGGATATAGAATCATTTTACGTCCGCAATAAGGACGGCAATATGGTTCCGTTGTCCACCCTGGTCAAAATAACTGAAATAGCCGGACCGGATTATATTTCCAGATTCAATGTCTATCCCGCCATAAGCGTTACAGCGGATGCGGCTGAAGGCTTCAGCAGCGGTGAACTTATCGCGGCTATGGAAGAGACCGCCGCCCAGGTTCTGCCCACGGGATTCGGTTATGAATGGACCGGCCTGGCCCAGGAGGAAAAGGAATCCGCCGGCAAATACGGTCCCATTTTCGGTCTGGCCCTGCTTATGGTCTTTTTGTGTCTGGCAGCTCTGTACGAAAGCTGGGCCATTCCTTTTGCCGTACTTATAGCTTTGCCTCTGGGAGCATTGGGAGCCTTCAGCGGACAATGGCTTCAGGGGCTGGACAATAATGTCTATGCCCAGATTGGTCTGGTCATGCTCATTGGACTGGCCGCCAAGAACGCCGTGCTTATTGTGGAATACGCCAAGATGTCTCATGACAAGGGGAGTACTGTCATGGACGCGGCGCTGGAGGCTGCCAGGATCCGTTTCAGGCCTATTCTCATGACATCCCTGGCTTTTATCTTCGGTGTATTGCCTCTGGTGCTGGCTACCGGAGCAGGCGCCGCAGCCAGACACGCGCTGGGCACCTCGGTATTTTTTGGAATGATCGCAGCCACTTTTCTGGGTGTGGTATTCGTACCTTTTCTCTATGTCATGATTGTGGGCGGGCTGGAAAAAATTCGCGGCAGAAGAAAATAATGCCCGGCAAAGCATGTCTGCATGTACCGGGCATTATTGTAGAAGTTTAGTTGAATCGCAAAGGTGATGAACAGATACTTGTGTGTTTTGTTTATTCCCAGGCCAGGTTCAGGGTTTGTCCCGGCTTTGCATACAATGCCACATAATATGGACTATTCTGGTCATCGAGAACAATGCTGGCCGGCCCCCATCCCCGCCCGGCCTGATTAAAATCCGCATCCCAGACTATCCACCTGGCGTTTTCCGGGCCATTGAAAACCATGTTTGCCTCGATTCCCGCCGGTTCAAGACGCACCCATTCGGTCAGGTACTCTTCCTGAACAGTGACCTGTCTGTAGGAACCGTATTGGACACCGGGAACAGTCTCCAGGGGCCGGTAGAGAAACCCTGAACATCTCAGCCATTCCTCCCCGTCTCTGCTGATAATTTCCAGATCCGACATGTCTCTGCCGTTGGCAATGGGAATGAGAAGGTCCATTCGGGCAAGGTTATCTCCCTGGTTCGTGATTACAGGCAGATATTCATCCGCTTCTCCCACAAAAAGATTACCCGGAAGATCATTCTCGGCTATAAGCTTTTGTTCAGGGGAAATTTCAAAGTAGTGAAGATAGGAAAAAGCGGGATCATTGGCCTTGAGCCAGGTTTTGTCCAGGCGGTCGGTCCACGCAGAAGAGAACGGGCTGCCATCCTGCAGACGCTGGGCCAGAGGAAGTTCAACATCAAAATAATCTTTCCACTCCCGGATTATAAGGTATTGTCGCCCCTGTTCTGTTTTAAACTTTAACTCCAGACCAGGGATATCTTCAGAGGAAAACCATCCGTTTTCCTGGTAGCCGAGGTTCTTCATTTCCGGGCTCCAGCCGTCTTCAACCCTGGTGTCTATCTGTATCTGCCTGTCCGGTTGTACACTTACCCGGAAAAGGGTTTGATAGCTGGCATAATAACCGGTTATGGATTCTAAAAGATTATCAGAGGGATCTACTGGTGGTGTTTCCGGATGAGCAATGGGGTCGGGCAGGGCATCCAGGACGCCTTTGTCCACCAGGGCGCCCAGGCAGGCTTTTTCCGCCATTCCTGCCAGATCCGCCTTTTGCGCGTTCACGGCAACTACCGCTACCCCTATATTCTGCTCCGGGATAACCCAGATCTCGGATCTGTAAACCATTGTGCCCCCGTCCTTGGTCAGGGCCTTCTGACCGACATAATTTGCAGCAGGATGGGATACATTGTCCCAGCCCAAGCCGAAAGCCAGATAGTCGGTATCAACAACCCGGAATTTTCCGGATGTCTGATTTTCTTCCATAGCGTCCAGAGAAGATTCGGTGAGCAGTCTTGTTTCATTTAAGATTCCTCTGTTGGCGATCATGGCCAGAAACCGGACAAGCTCTTCAGGTGTGGAGTAGACCCCGCCGGCTCCATAAAAGTTCAGGTTTTCCATGGGCAGATCAGTTCCTTCAAGATATGCCTTGGCAAGCAAACCTTCGGGAAAAGGGTCTGTGGAAAACCGGCTTGTGGTCATTTCCAGAGGTCTGAATATCTCTTCCTTTACAAACTGGGTAAAGGGCAGTCCTGTTACTGCCTGAACCAACAGTTCGGACAGGGTGAAGCCGTCGTTGCAGTATACATTCATATAGCCGGGCAGGTGTTTAAGCCTGCTCTGTTTAATGGACTGATAGGCAGTATCCTGGTATTCGGGCCAGGGTCTGTCAGTCAGGCCTCCCCGGTAATTGGATCCGGGCAGTCCGGAGGAATGGTTCAGGAGCATGCGCACGGTGATGTCTTTGTACTCAGGAGACAACATCTCAAAGTCCGGCAGATACGCAGTCAGGGGATCATCCAGATTTACCAGGCCCTGATCAACCAGCTTCATTACTGCTGCCGCGGTAAAAACTTTACTTACCGATCCGATGCCGAAAATGGTTTCTCTGGTTACCGGAGTTTGGATGATCTGATCAGCATAGCCGAATTCCTGGGTCCAGAGAATATCACCGTCAGACAGCAGGGCAATGGACAGCCCTGCATTTGGATCAGCTTCCAATGCTTCCCGACCCATCTCGCTGACCATAGAATAAGACAGATAAGTTTCTTCATCGTTGTCTGATGATCCTCCACCACAGGAGAATAGAAGAATTGCAGCCATAAAAAAAAAGATAGAAATTACAGCGGATTTAAAAGTATAGTTGTCTAAAAACATAGATTCTCTCCTGAAAAAATGATAACTTTAGGTTAGAGGTAAAGAATATTATTCAGGGTCAAGAAGAGATCCTGACGATTTAGGTGGAAGATTTAAAAAATTATACCGAGAAGATCATCATGAAAACTTGACTATGTCAATAATTTGTTGCTTTTTCAGTGCTGTCGGGTATTTTTTTGCAGAATCACATATTACCAGGACAAAAAAATGTTTAAAAAATATTATATATTTTTAATACTTGGCTTGATCTTTTGGGTTTGTGAAACAGAGACATGTCGCACGGTGCGTGCTCAGGGTCAGGAATATTTGAAAGGTAATGAGCAGGCAAAAAATATTGCAGGCAAGGCGCAGGCCGGTTTGCCACAAATACAACTCAAAGCCGGGTCGGTTGAACTGAATGTTGAGGTTGCCCGAACCTTCCAGCAGAAAAGCAAAGGTCTGCAGTTCCGGTATGAGCTGGCTGATGGTCAGGGCATGCTTTTTATCTACGATAGAGACCAGTTTCTTGGCTTCTGGATGAAGGATACATATATTCCCCTGTCCATTGCCTATTTGAGTGCAGACGGGGAAATTGTAGATATTTTTGATATGCAGCCTTTATCCGAAAAAACTGCGCCAAGCTCCGCTCCGGTGCGATATGCTCTGGAAGTTCCTCAGGGCTGGTTTGAAAGGGCAGGTCTGACAGCTGGCGACCGGTTTGAGTTTCCAAGGGGATTTGCTGATTGAAGTTTGATGGATAGCAGATAATACGAGGCAGCATTTAATTTTTTGATGACCTGCCGGACTGGACTTTATTTCTAAAAACTCACAATCTGCTGGAAAATATCAATCAATAACTCTGTCTTTATTGTGCGCGGTCATGGCTGAATAAATATCCCTGATGGACTGATCCACTTCCCTTCCTATAAGATCCAGCTTGGCCAGCTGCGTCAATCTGGGCATGACTTCCGGAAGTTCCTGTTCTGTGAAAAGGGTGTCCACCATGTTGCAGGCGTACAGCAAACCAATGAGCACTGCTTCACGCGGGTCGGGAATGTCCTGGTTAAATACAAGTTCGCGCAGTCTTAAGCGGACTTCTTTGACTTCCCGGTCGTCAATAAGCGGATAGCAGCGTCTGGCAAATACCCAGAGAATTTTGCGGTCCTCGATTTTAAGTACGCCTTTTTTGATCAGACTTTGCAGCACCTGCTCCCTCAGTTTACCCATGTGCCAGGCGATTTCATTTAGCCAGTATGAAACCGGATGCTGGGAATCACTCTTTTTCAGACGCAACAGGATTTCATCCATAAGAGGTTCACCGGTGGGTTCGGTGCTGATAACCATAAGACTTTTCAGGTCAGTGTCTATACGCTCTTCCAGAGCCAGTTCCATGAGCAGGGCACCTGCCAGAGCTATGCGTATAGCTTCCTGGGAAATTGGCCGGAAAGCACCTTTTTTATCATCCAGGGTCAGTAACAGAATTTCTTCAGCAAAAGTCAGCATAATCGGTCCCTCATCTTTATGGTGCGCATTTAAGTTTCTGTTTGCAGCAGGCTGATTAAACACCCTGGTATTTAACAGCCAATATTGTCCTGCAGTTAATAAGAAATACTGCTGGACGTCATTGCCAGAAATATCTTGTGAATGGATTGGTTTACTTCCCTGCCGATAAGATCCAGTTTGGCCAGGTTGGTTATCCAGGGCATGACCCGTTCCAGCTCTTCTTCAGTAAAGATTTCATTAAACAGATTGCAGGACTGGACCAGGCTGATAAGCACGGCGTCCCTGGGAGCAGGAATGTCCCTGCTTAAAATCAGCTCCCGCAAACGTGTTTTGACTTCCTTGACCTCCCGGTCGTCAATAAGCGGATAGCAGCGTCTGGCAAATACCCAGAGAATTTTCCGGTCTTCTAATTTAAGGATGCCCTTATCTACAAGCTGCTGCAAGGTTCTGTCCTGCAGATTTTCGGTGTTCCAGGCAAGCTCGCTCAGCCAGTATTCCGTGTTTCTGGGAACCTCGGAATTTTTCAGTCTTTCCAGGAATTCATCCAGAAGCTGGTTCCCGGTAGGTTCAGGATTAATGACTTGCAGAGTATCCAGGTCAGTATCTATACGGTCATCCATGGCCAGTTCCATCAGCATGGCTCCTGTCAGGGCAAAACGCATGCTGTGGCAGGGCAGAGACTTTATGACTCCTTTTTTGTCATCCAGGGCCAGTAATAATAGTTCCTCGGCAAATGTAAGCATCAGGACAATCCTTTTTAAAGTTACTAGAAAGTGTATCGAAGCAAATCGGCGACCTGAAAGATTCGGTATCAGATTATATGATCCGGGGCAATATGCCGGGAGGAGATCAAGAAAAATCAGGATGAAATTTATTTTTAAGAGATTCCAGTCAGATTTCCCAGGCCCTGGCCAGGTTGTCCGAATTGATAAAAGCATTGTATTTCTGCTCATTCAGGGGATAATCCCAGGATCCGCTTCTTATCTCGATTTTTCCCCCAAAGCCGCTCTTAAACCTGTATAATCCGTAAAAGGGATGATCTGAGTCCGGGGTGGGGGATACAGCGCCCATGTCGTAAGTGGAGCACCCCAGAGACCTGGACCGCCTCATTGCTTCCCAGTGCACAGCATAAGGAGCCATGAGGTTTCTTTTTTCATTTGATGACGCGCCGTAAAGATACAGGGCTGTTTTTCCCGAGACAGCAACAATGGCACCAGCCAAAAGTTCCTGATTATGGGTGGCCAATAGAAAAAGGAGCCGGGAGTTCCGGGGATTACTGCGGTGTGAATTAAACAGAGCCTCAAAATGCTTATAGTCGCAGACGGCAAATCCGTTCCTGAGGGCAGTCTGAACATAAAGTTGATAAAAATCAGGGATTCTTTCCAGGTCAGCCTGGAAGACATTTACTCCTCTGCGCTTGGACAGACCGATATTGTATCTGGTTTTGGACTTCATTTTGCCAAGTATCTGTTTTTCAGGGCTGTCGAGATTCACCACTAAAGAGCTGGCCACAGTCATGTCCATGGATGCTTTTCTCAGATTCCAGTATGTGGTGCCCATGTTCATGCGCATTTCACGCAGGCGGGGTTCTGGAAGGGACAGTCTTTTCTGCTCTTTAATTTCCCATGCGTACCTTGACTGCCAGGGAAGGTCGTATCTGATAAATGAAACCCGGGAGTCCAGATGATCCAGCATGGCCTGAGACAGGTTTTCAAGGAAAGGGCCGTAACTTTCCTGGTCAGGAGTAAATTCAGGGCCCTGGGGGATGTAGGCGGCAAGGTTGTCAGGGCCGTGGGACTGAAGAAGAACCAGGATATCCCCAGCCGGTCTGGGGGATTTTATATCAAAGGCCACAGGTTTTGAACCAAGGCGGGATTTTACCCGCCCCCACCAGGGGGTCTGGAACAGGATGTCACCAGGCTGCAGTGCCTGTAATTTTTTTGGTGTCAGACTGATTTTCATGGCCGCTCTTGTGAGCATGTTCAAAAAAGATTGTCAAGATCCGGATCTAAGCATGGCTTTCTGAATGTTGAAAAAGTCCTTATTCAACATTCAACGGACTGCTGAATGGGTTTGAATCAGCTTCCAACAGGGCGTTTGTAGGCAGATATCAATAGAAATATCCCCAGAACAGCAAGGGGCAGAGACAGAATCTGCCCCATGGTCATCCAGTCAAGTAGAATAAAACCCAGATGGGCATCGGGTTCACGGAAAAACTCTGCCGCGAATCTGAATACTCCGTATCCCAGGCAAAACAAGCCGGATACAGCCATTCTTGGCGGGTTTCTCGAGGAAAAAATCCACAAGATCACAAAAAGGACCAGTCCTTCCAAAAATGCCTGATACAGCTGTGATGGATGGCGGGGAAGGTAACCCGCGGCAGGTCCGGGGAAGACCATGGCCCAGGGTACATCAGAAGGCCTGCCCCAGAGTTCAGCGTTGATAAAGTTTCCTATTCTGCCGAACATAAGTCCCAGCGGGGCCAGGGGAGCTATAAAATCCGTTACTGCCGGAAAAGGCCTGCTGGTTTTTATGGAGTATAAGTAAAGACAGAAAATTACTCCGATCATGCCGCCATGAAACGACATGCCTCCCCTCCAGATCATCAGGGCTTCCCAGGGACGGCCCATGAATCCGAAAAAGTCATAAAAAATAACATATCCCAGTCTGGCTCCTATAATTACCCCCAGGGCACAGTAAGTTATTAGATCCGGCAATTCAGACCTGGTCCAGCCTGATCCTGGTTTGTCAGCCCTGTATCTGGCCAGAAGCCATGCCAGGGCAAATCCTATGAGATACATAAGTCCATACCAGCGAAGCTGCAGAGGTCCGATCTGAATAGCTATGGGGTCAATTTGAGGATATGATATCATTTTTCCGCCCTTTCCAGGCAGTATTTCCCGGGGATAAGTCCAGATAAGAAGAAAAATACTGCGGCTACGAGCACAATAACAGCCCCGGTACTCAGGTTGAGATAATATGAAAGCCAGATGCCGGTCTGGGTGAAGAACACGCTTATGATCACGGCCAGCAGCATCATGTTTTTAAGAGACGTGGTATACTTTTCAGCCAGGTACGGAGGGATGGTTAAAAGAGCAATAACCAGGATAAGTCCGACCACCTGAATGGTCATGATCACTGTAAGGGCCACCATAACCAATAATAAAAAATACAGCTGACCAACAGGAACTCCCTTGGCCTGAGAAAATTCCTCGTCATAGGATATGGCCAGAAACTCCTTGTAAAACAAGAACACCAGCAGGCAGATGGCCAGGTTCATTCCAATCATAGCCAGCAGGGAAGCCTGGGGAACCATAAGTATGCTGCCGAATAAATAGCTCATGAGATCTGTGTTGTATCCCGGAGTCAGGTCCATGAGGATAATGCCCGCTGACATGCCCACTGCCCAGATTACCCCGATGACAGTGTCAGAGCGGTGTTTGTTTCCCCGGCTGACTGCTCCCATGACAAGTGCTGAAAACAGAGCCGCCATGGCTGCCCCCAGATAAGGAGCAAACCCGGCAAAAAAAGCCAGGCCGATTCCTCCATAAGACGCGTGGGCAATCCCTCCGGAGATGAACACTATCTTGTTTATGACCACCAGAGAACCAATAATGCCGCAGGCAATACTTACCAGAAACCCGGCCATGAGGGCGTTGCGCATGAATTCATATTCCAGGATTTCAAACATCGTGGTTATGATCCTTGAGGACCCTGTGAGGAATGGGGCCATGGGTAACAAGTTCCACAGGGCATTGGTAAGCTTTTTCCAGCATTTCCTGACTTATTTCAGCAGAATCGTGAAAATGGAGCTGCTTGTTTACGCAGGCGACTGACTTTGCGTGGCTGGATAACACTGTAAGGTCATGGCTGATGACCACAATGGTCTTGCCGGCCTTGTTCAGTTCAAATAAT
>JAWOGL010000016.1:0-13250 GCA_046496945.1 Desulfonatronovibrio sp. | reverse complement strand
CGGTGCTTTATATGCTTCGGGCTTGTCCGGGAAGGAGATCAGAGACATTGTCCTCCAGTTTTCAGGCTCAGACATGGAGATTTTCAGAACTCTGATCCAGGGCGATTCAGGCCTGGAGTTAATGGATTTGCTGAAGGTTGACCTGGACGCTGGAGGGCTTCTGGATACCCAGGGTTTTCTGAATTTTCTGAAGCAGAAGATTCGCGTGAACACTTTTGAGGAATTGTCCATTCCTTTAATAGTGGCGGCAGCTGATTACTGGAAGCAGGAGCAGGTGGCTATTGATTCCGGGGATATTGTGCAGGCTGTAAAGGCCAGCATGGCTGTGCCTGGTCTGTTTGCCCCGGTTGCCTGGGAGGATAAACTGCTGGTCGACGGGGGCACGGTCAATCCTTTGCCGTATGACCTGCTGGAGGATAAATGTGATCTTCTGGTGGCCATAGATGTATCCGGAGGAATAACCACGCAAAAGACCGACAAACCGGATTTTACGGATTCTCTTTTCAACAGTTTTGATATTATGCAGCAGGCCATTATTCATCAAAAATTAAAATATCGGCAGCCGGATATTTATATAAGACCTGAAATCAAGGACATTCGAATGCTGCATTTTCACCGGTCTCCGGAAATATTTGAACAGGCCGAGCCTGCAGCTGGAGAGCTCCGGAATAAACTGAGCAAATTTCTGAGCTCGTGAACCACAGTCCGCTTTCTGTCTATTTTCCCGGATTATACATGATTACGCAGTTTAAGCTCCATGGGATGCGGGTTGAGATAGACCTGCTGGTTCAGGTAAGTTTTGCCGTACTTGCGGACATAATGGTTAAGAAGAGTTACCGGTACGATTATGGGTACCAGTGAATCAGCATATAGTTTTATAATTTCCAGAAGTTCCTGCTTCTCATCACTGGTCAGTTCCTTTTTGAAATAGCCCATGGCGTGATGCAGGACATTAACATTTTTCTTGATGGTGGAAGGCAGTTTCAGGGCGCTCATGAGCCTGGAAACATACTTCTGGGCCAGAATTTCCGGGTCATATTCCTTTGCTCCGGCCACCATCCGTCCGAGTTCCCGGTAGGCGCTTATGTTATGAGCCATAAGCAGCAGCTTGTGCCTGCTGTGAAAATCAACCAGGTTTCCTGCAGTCAAGCCTTTTTCCTGAACTTCCAGCCACCTGTTGAAGACAAATATCCTGGTAATAAAATTTTCCCTCAAGCCCGGGTCATGGAGCCTGCCGTCTTCTTCAACAGGTATAAGAGGGAATTTATCCATAAACATGCCGGCAAAAATGCCTCGGCCTTTGGGTACTGGATGGCCTTTTTCATTGTAGACCTTGACTCTTTCCATGCCGCTGCTGGGGGATTTTGCTTTAAAAATAAAGCCGCACAGGTTTTCCTTTGCCAGTTTATCAAGTTTCTGGCGGCTCCATTCTTCCAGGCGCCTGGTCTGATCCTTTTTAGTTTGAATTGTGACCAGCCTCGGATTTTCAGGGTCACCCACCAGGCGCATGGCTTCCCTGGGTACCGGCAGTCCGGATTCGGTCTCCGGACAGACCTGGACGTAGGTTACATATTTTCCCAGCTCATCGCGCAGATAACGGTTGAGTTTATGCCCACCGTCATATCTGACATTTTCGCCCAGAAGGCAGGTGCTTATCCCGATTTTCATAAAATGACATCCTCAGCTTTTTTGTGTTTAAAATGCAGAACATAATTTCAGGCGGGCAAAATATCAATATAAATAATTAAGTCTTGAAGCCCTGTCAGGGCGGTGATAGTAAATTTTACATGAACAGGAAAATTACCAAAGAGATAAAAATCGGAGATGTGGGCGTGGGCGGGGATAATCCGGTCCGGGTCCAGAGCATGACCAATACAGATACCAGAAATTCGGAAAAAACCCTGGTTCAGATAAGGAATCTGCAGGCTGCCGGATGTGAAATTATCCGGGTGGCCGTGCCAGACGTACAGGCCGCGGAAAGCCTGAAATTGATTGTTGCCGGCTCTCCTTTGCCGGTAATTGCCGATATCCATTTTGATTACCGCCTTGCCCTGCGGTCCATTGAGGCCGGAGTTCATGGTCTTCGCCTGAACCCGGGCAACATAGGAGATGAGTCCAGGATCACCAAGGTGGTTGACGCAGCCAGGTCCTGCAGGATTCCTGTCCGCATCGGGGTCAACAGCGGATCTGTTGACAGAAAAATATTAAAGAAGCACGGAGGACCAACCCCTGAAGCCATGGTTGAAAGCGCCATGGAGCATATCCGGATACTGGAAGACAGGAATTTTGACCTGATCAAGGTTTCATTGAAATCTTCATCAGTCTGCAATTCAGTACGCGCTTATAAAATGCTGGCTGAAAAATGTTCTTATCCACTGCACATAGGTATTACAGAGGCCGGCACTCCCATGCGCGGAGCGGTCAAGTCCGGGGTAGGGCTGGGCATTCTTCTTTATGAGGGTATAGGCGATACCCTGAGAGTTTCCCTGACCGGTGATCCTGAGGATGAAATGCTGGTAGCCTGGGAAATACTGAGATCACTGGGATTGAGGCAGAGAGGTCCGGAGATAATATCATGCCCCACCTGCGGCCGTACAGAGATTGATATGGCTTCCCTGGCAGCAGCAGTGGAAAAAAGGCTGAAAGGGGTTGAAAAAATATTTACCGTGGCTGTTATGGGATGCGTGGTCAATGGGCCGGGAGAAGCCAGAGAGGCGGATATTGGTCTGGCAGGCGGCCGGGATTGTGGAATAATTTTTAAAAAGGGCCGGGTTATTAAAAAAACACAGGGAGATAATCTTCTGCCTGAATTCATGCAGGAACTGGAAGCCTTTTTAGGCTTGACATAGGCTGGATATCAAAATAAGAAAGTCCGTTTACCTTGCTCTCATTATTGTTGAGGGCCAAATGACCATAAGGAGGATTTTTTAATGAACATGACTTACGAGACTCTTCTTCTGCTTAGCCCTGACCTTGGTTCAGAAGGCAGTAATGAAGTTCTGGACATCTTGAACGGCATTATCAGCCGGGACAACGGGCAGATTGTTAAACAGGATGACTGGGGAATCAAAGAGCTTGCCTATCCTGTGCGCAAGCAGAGCAGAGGACATTATGTTCGTCTGGAGTATTCCCTGCCGCCCAACAAGGTTTCTGAGCTGGAAAGAAATATCAGAAACACCGATGGAATTTACAAGTTTCTTACAGTAAAAATTGAGCCAAAAGCCGAGCCAAAAGCCGAGCCAAAAGCCGAGCCAGAAGCCGGGAATGAGGAGGAATAAATGGCATTCAGGAAATTCGCACCCAGAAAAAAGTTTTGTCGCTTCTGCGCCAATAAAGATATCAACATTGACTATAAAAACGTGGATCTGCTTCGAGATTTTATTACTGACCGGGGTAAGATTATTGCCCGCAGAATCACCGGAACCTGCGCCAAACACCAGCGTAAACTGACCGGGGAGATTAAAAAATCCAGACAGATGGCTCTTTTATACTATACTGCCACCCACAGTACTCAGGTACACAAAAGGACAATCTAACCAACAGTTGAACACATTGCTTCAGGAGCATAGATATGCAGATAATATTAAGAACAGATGTGGATAATCTTGGCCGTCTCGGTGAAGTGGTAAAAGTTAAGCCCGGGTACGGCCGTAATTACCTTATTCCCAAAGGCATGGCCATGCCCGCTACCAAGGCCAACATGAATATCTTTGAAAGTGAAAAGAGAAAGCTGGAAGCCAGGGTTCAGCAGCTGCGCCAGGCTGCCCAGAGTCTTGCCGACAGGCTTAATCAGGCCCATGTGGTTATTCCGGTCCGGGTAGGTGAAAACGAAAAACTTTATGGTTCGGTTACCTCAACTCATATAGGCGACGCATTGATGGCAATGGTAATTGACATTGACAGGCGCAAGATTGTTCTGGACAATCCGATTCGTTCCCTGGGTGATTATGAAATCGAAGTCAAGGTTCACCCTGATGTGGAATGCAAGATCAAGGTAAGCGTTGTAAGGCATGGAACAGAGCAGCAAAAAGAATCGGAAAAGGAATCAGTAACTGAAGATGTCCAGCAAGGGACCGAATAACTATAAAGTGTCTCCCGCAAAAAAGGAAAAACTTCCTGAAAATCTGCAAAAGGTTTCCTCAGACCTGATCAGAAACATGCCCCCCCAGAACCTCGATGCCGAACAGGCGGTTCTGGGCGGGGTTTTTTTGTCCAATAATGTTCTTCATTCCATTGTTGATGTCCTGGTGGAAGAAGATTTTTATTCTCCTGCCCATCAGATAGTTTTCAGGACTTTTCTTGAGCTTTACCGCAAAAACATTCCTGTTGATCTGGTCACCATTCATGAAGAGCTGGAAAAAAACAGCCAGTTGGATGCAGTGGGAGGACCGGTGTATCTGGCTTCCCTCACCGAGGCTGTGGCTTCTTCCTCCAACGCCCTTTTCTATGCTCAGATAGTCAAGGAAAAAGCTATCCGCAGGCATCTTATCCGTTCGGCTACAGAAATAATTGCCCAGAGTTTTGAACCTGCCTCGGATGTAAGCGATCTTCTGGATTCTTCAGAACAGAAGATCTTTGCCATCAGCGAATCCAAGACCAAACAGGTGTTCAGATCCAGCAAGGAGCTGGTGGCAGAGGTGTTTGAGCTTCTGCAGAAAAGGGTGGAAAGGAAAGAACTGGTCACCGGGGTGCCGACCGGGTATCATAATCTGGATGAACTTACCGCCGGGTTTCAGCCTACTGATTTAATCATAATCGCTGCCAGGCCCAGCATGGGCAAGACAGCTTTCGCCCTGAACGTAGCCATGCGTTCAGCTGTATCTCACCAGGTCCCCACTGCCATTTTTTCTCTTGAAATGTCCATGGAACAGCTCATGATGCGCATGCTCTGCTCTTTTGGCAAGGTGGATCTCAAGAATCTGAGGACAGGTTATCTGGACGATGAGGACTGGAAACGCCTTTATGACTCTGCTGACGCCCTTTCCAAGGCCCCCATATATATTGACGATACACCTTCGCTTTCCTCGCTGGAGATGAGAGCCAGGTGCAGGAGACTTAAATCGGAAAAGAATCTGGGAATGGTCGTTGTTGACTACCTTCAGCTGATGCGGGCAGGTAGACGCATAGATTCCAGAGAACAGGAAATTTCCGAAATTTCCAGATCCCTCAAGGCCCTGGCCAAGGAAATCAAGGTTCCGGTTTTAGCTCTTTCCCAGCTTAACCGAAAGGTTGAGGAAAGAACAAACAAGCGGCCGGTATTGTCTGATCTGCGTGAATCAGGAGCCATTGAACAGGATGCTGATCTGATCGTTTTTCTGTACCGCGACGATGCCTATAATAAGAGCAGTGATAATCCCAGAAAGGGTATTGCTGAAATAATTGTTGGCAAGCAGCGCAACGGCCCGGTGGGTACGGTTGAGCTGGCCTTTATGGAAAGATTCACCGCTTTTGAAAATCTGGCGGACATTCCCCCTCCGTCTGAAGATACAGATGTAGATTTATTGTAAACTGTTTATAAACCCGCAACTGTTCACCCTATACTGCAAGCGCCGCATGCATCCTGGCAGAAGTGGTGAAAAACAGTCAGGCTGCAGGTTTTGCTGAAAAACAAATAATGTGGTCAACAGGCATATTATCAAAAGGAAAATGGACATGAATTGTTTTGATCAGGTTGAGTTCGCTCCCAGAAACGATATAAAGCAGATTCAGGCTGTCAGGCTCAAAAATACTCTTTACCAGGCTACAGCTTCCAGTTTTTATCGCAACAAGCTGGCCATGGCCGGAGTAAAGATCTCCTCCATCACCAGCCACGAGGACATCAGGAATCTGCCCTTTACCACTAAAGAAGATTTACGGGCCAATTATCCTTACGGACTGCTGGCTCTGCCAGTAGAAAAAATGGTACGCCTGCACGCCTCCTCAGGCACCACCGGCGCCGCCACTGTTATTTTTCATACCCAGAATGATCTCAACGCCTGGGCTGATCTGGTGGCCAGATGCATGCATATGTCCGGAGTCCGGGCGGAAGACGTTTTTCAGAACATGAGCGGATATGGTCTTTTTACCGGTGGTCTGGGGATCCACTACGGAGCCGAGCGCCTTGGCTGCCTGACTATCCCGGCCGGAGCAGGCAACAGCAAGCGCCAGATCAAGATGCTCAAGGATTTCAAGGTAAGCGTGGCTCATATTATTCCTTCCTATGCCCTGCACCTTGGTTCTGTGTTTCAGAAGCTGGGGCTGGATCCCAGAACGCTGTATCTGCGGGTTATGCTTATCGGCGCTGAACCGCATTCCGAGGAAATCCGCAGAAGAATTGAGGAGATGTATGGGGTAAAGGCCTATAACTCCTACGGGCTTTCTGAAATGAACGGTCCAGGCGTGGCCTTTGAATGCCAGGAACAGACCGGCATGCACCTCTGGGAGGATTCTTATCTGGCCGAAATTGTTGATCCTGACACCCTGGAACCGGTTCCTGACGGAGAAACCGGCGAACTTGTCCTGACCACTCTGTGTCGCCAGGGTATGCCGGTGATCAGGTACAGGACCAGGGACCTGACCCGGTTTATTCCCGGAGACTGTGCCTGCGGCCGCAAGCACAAAAGGATTGACCGTATTACCGGCCGTTCCGATGATATGATAGTTTTGAAAGGGGTCAATATTTATCCTATACAGGTTGAAAAGGTCCTTATGTCTATCCCTGAAGTAGGGCAGAATTATCTTATTGAGCTGGAACGCGAAGGTTTTATGGATCAGATGCGGGTAAAGGTGGAAATCCGGGATGAATTTTTTGTGGAAGACATGCGCATGCTCCAATCGCTTCAGAAAAGGATCACTGATCTGCTGCGGGAAGAAATTCTGATAACCGCCAGGGTTGATCTGGTGGAAAGTGACAGTCTGCCTAAAAATGAGGGCAAGGCTGTCCGGGTCGTGGATAAGCGGTTTGCGTAATCTCAATCATGGATTATGACTGGTTGCTTGATGGGATAAGGAGTTTTTCAGGCTTAAAAAGAAAATAAGGAGGTCAATATGGTAAAAGTTGCAATTTTTATGGGCAGCAAGTCTGATCTGGATAAGGTTAAGCCGTGCGCCGACGTGCTGGAAGAGCTTGGAGTGGAATATTTCATGACGATAACTTCAGCCCACCGCACTCCGGACCGGACCAAGAAGCTGATCAGAGAAATGGAAGAAAAAGGATGCCAGGTTTTTATCTGTGCCGCGGGTATGGCAGCTCATCTGGCAGGAGCGGTAGCTGCTTCCACCATCAAACCAGTCATAGGTATTCCCCTGTCAGCATCGAGTCTGGGCGGGATGGATGCTTTGCTGGCTACTGTGCAGATGCCTCCGGGTTTTCCGGTATCAACCGTAGCCCTGGATAAAGCCGGCGCAAAAAATGCGGCCTGGACCGCAGCCCAGATCCTGGCCCTTAAGGATGAAGGCCTGGCCGCCAGGATTGAAGCAGCCAGACAGAAAATGCGTGATGACGTGGAAAAATCTTCAAAGGATATCTAGTGAACAAGGATAACAGTCTGGCCTTTATTCTGCTGGTCTCACTCTTCAGCGGGAGCCTGGTCATTGCCTCGGTTATATCTTCCAAGATCATTAC
This sequence comes from Desulfonatronovibrio sp., assembly GCA_046496945.1. Lineage (GTDB taxonomy): Bacteria > Desulfobacterota > Desulfovibrionia > Desulfovibrionales > Desulfonatronovibrionaceae > Desulfonatronovibrio. Next base: position 5,647 of record JAWOGL010000016.1, on the reverse strand, counting down.
CATTGGAGGGGTGGTCCTGCCCGCGGGTATTCTGGCCTACTGCATAACCTTTGTGGCCTCTGATGTTATCAGTGAAATCTGGGGCAGGGAAAAAGCCGGCCAGGTGGTTCTTGGCGGGTTTGCCGCCCTGGTGATCTGCCTTGGGCTGATTCAGCTGGCATTGGTATGGCCGGGCGCTGTATTCTGGGATAATCACCAGGCATACGGTTCCATTTTAGGCGCGGCTCCCAGGATAATTATCGCCTCACTTGCAGCATACCTGATCAGCCAGAACCATGATGTCTGGGCCTTTCATTTCTGGAAAAAAACATTCAGGGGCAGGCATCTCTGGATCAGGAACAATCTCTCCACTGCCGCGTCTCAGGTTATTGACAGCGTGATCTTTATTACCATTGCCTTTTACGGAACAATGCCCATTCTTCCTCTTATAGCCGGGCAGGTCATGATTAAAATCCTTATCGCTTTCATGGATACTCCGGTGGTCTATTTTCTGGTGTGGCTTATCCGTCGCCCAGGCAGGCGGATTGTCTCAAGCACTTGAAGTGAGCCAGTCGAAGCTTTTTGCAAAAAGCTTCGACTGGCTGATTTTTGTCCGCACGGACTACATGTTATCTGTTCAGACCCTTTCTGCCGATATCACGGCGCAGATATTTATCCTCAAATTCCACTTTATCCGCGGCCTGATAACATTTTATTATGGCCTGTTCCAGGTCACTGCCCAGAGCGGTGACTCCAAGAACCCGGCCGCCATTGGTCACCACCTGTCCGTTTTTTAGTTTTGTACCAGCCTGAAACACCTTGACCCCGGTATCCTGTTCCGCATCCTCAAGTCCGGAAATGTCATGGCCTTTCTGGTATTGCCGGGGATAACCACCTGCTGCCAGTACTACGCACACAGCTGACTGAGGGCTTATGGCAATTTTGGTGGATTTGAGTTTTCCCTCTACGCAGGCCATCATCAGCTCTACAATGTCAGACTCCATGCGCATCAGCAGGGGCTGGCATTCAGGATCTCCAAAACGGACATTGTACTCCAGGACTTTGGGTCCTTCTTTGGTGAACATGAGTCCGGCATAAAGAATTCCCCTGAATGGCCTGCCCATTTCCTCCAGATGCTGGATGATCGGTTTTATGACCAGTTCGGCGGTTTCCTGATATCTGGATTCAGGCAGTACAGGTGCCGGGCTGTAGGCTCCCATGCCTCCTGTATTGGGCCCGGTATCGTTTTCACCAATGCGTTTGTGATCCTGAGATGACGGCAAAAGAGCAAAGTCATGTCCGTCGCAAAAGGCTAAAAAGGAGGCTTCTTCGCCGGCAAGGGCTTCCTCAATGATAACTATTTCCCCGGCCTTGCCAAATACCTGTTTGACCATCATATCGTGCAGGGCTTCCCTGGCTTCGGCCAGATCCGCAGCCACAACAACCCCTTTGCCTGCAGCCAGTCCGTCGGCCTTGATAACCAGGGGATAATGCTGTTTTTTCAAATATTCATCCGCCTGAACATAGTCTTCAAAAACCTTGAAGTCCGCGGTAGGCACTTCTGCTTCAGCCATGAGGAATTTGGAAAAAGCCTTGCTTCCTTCAAGCTGGGCCGCATAGGAGCCGGGACCGAAACACGGAATCTTTTCACGCTCCAGGCCGTCGGCCAGTCCCAGAACCAGAGGCAGTTCCGGTCCTACGACCACCAGATCGATTTTTTTGTCTTTGGCCAGATTGATAATCCCGGGGATGTCGTCGTCGCTGATCTGGATATTTTCTCCAACAGCGGCAGTCCCGCCGTTACCCGGGGCGATGAATATATTGTCAGCTAAAGGGCTCTGCCTGATTTTCCAGGCCAGAGCATGTTCCCTGCCTCCGGAACCCACAATAAGAATATTCATATAACCTCCTATTTTCTTTTAAACATTTTTTGCAGTTCAATATGGTCAAGCTGTCTGCTGATGGGTCGTCCATGAGGACAGAATTGATTGTCTTCACAAGCCACAAGTTTTTCCATAAGTCCCAATGCTTCATCCGGAGTCAGGCTGGTTCCTGATTTGATGGACGTCCTGCAGGCCATGGCAATAAATATCTGATCCAGATTCTTAATTTTCCGGGTCAGTATGTCTTTTAAAGACTGGATGGCTTCTCCAGGGGAAAAAAAATCAGGGATACCTGAAACAGTGAGTTTGTTGTCAGGATTTATCTCCAGGATGAAACCCATATCTTTCAGTTCTTTCCAGATGGTTTGAATTTGCTCCAGTTCAGATGGGTGCAAAGCCATTTTTTCCGGCAGCACCAGTCTTTTAATAACTGTTTTGTTGAATCCGGTTTTGATTCTTTGAAGCATCACCCGTTCATGGGCGGCATGCTGATCAACAATAAGCAGGGTTGAACCGTTTTTCAGAAACAGCAGGTAAGATTTTTCCGCCTGTCCCAGATAAGTCAGGCCACTGGATGATATGGGCTGATTCACGGGCTGCGCAGCCTTTCTTTCAACGGGATGCTCTTTTGGGGCCCGCGTAAAGTCCAGTCCGGACTGTTTTTCTCTAAGCCGGGTGAAAAGATTTGCCTGTTCTGTGGATTCATAGGAAGACACGGCGTCTTGAACTTTTTCCGGAAATCCGTCTGAAATGGATTCAGGCCGGGCAGACTGATAGATATTTGTTTCTGCGCAGGATCTTAAAGCCCTGACAACCAGGGAAAACACCTCTTTTTCATTTCTGAAGCGCACTTCGTTTTTAGCGGGATGGACATTGACGTCCACTGTTTCCGGGGGGAGATCCAGAAAGATAACGGCCTGCGGGTATTCTCTGGACAGAAGGCGTCCTTTATAGGCCTGACGCACCGCGGAAAGGAGCATTCGGTCATTGACCGGACGTTTGTTAACGTAGAAAAGAAGCCTGTCCGCCCTGGGCTGAGTGCTTTGCGGGTTTGAAGCCAGACCGTGTATGGACATGTCCAGGTTTTGTTTTGAGAATTCCTGGAGATTCTCGCAAACCTGCTCAGGCCAGATAACCTCCAGACGCCGATGCAAAGACTGGTCGGCAAAGAATCTGTACTGGGATCTGGATTCTGAAAAAAGTTCAAAGTCGGTATTAAGATCAGCCAGGCAGTGCCGGATAAACGAAGCAATACACTTTTTGTTTTCCGTGGTTCTGGTCTTTAAAAATTTCAGTCTGGCCGGAACATTGGCCAGTAGATTTTCAACTTTTACTCTGGTTCCCGGAGTCATAGCCGCAGGGCCCTGTTCTGTGAGTTCCCCGAACGAAAGTTTGAGATAAAAACCCTCATTTGTGCCTGCAGGGCATGAGGAAATAGTCAGCCGGGAAATGGAGGCAATGCTTGGCAGAGCCTCTCCTCTGAACCCGAAGCTGGATATCCGGGAAAGTTCTTCCATGCTTGATATCTTGCTGGTGGCGTGTCTGGTCAAGGCCAGAGGAATATCATCAGGGTCCAGGCCTGAACCGTCATCTATAATTTCAATAAGATTCCGGCCTCCGTTTTCCAGATAAACCTGGACATTGGCGGCTCCCGCATCCAGGCTGTTTTCCATCAGTTCTTTTACAACGCTGGCTGGACGTTCTACCACTTCTCCCGCTGCTATCTGATTCTGCAAGCCCGGAGGAAGTATTTTGATGGCACTCATAAACTATCCGCCAATTGAACCCAGATTCAGCAGGTTGATGCGTATTTCATATTTGTGGTCATAGTCTGTTTCGGTAATGTTAAGCTCCAGACTATAGCACTGATGCCGGTAAATTATGCCCAGGCCTTTTTCCAGGTCTTTGCCTGTATCCAGGTCTCTGCGGTAGATCAGGTTGAACTGCCAGTTTCTGATAAAATCTAAACTGGCTCCAAGCTTCATGATACTTGTCTTCTGGTTAACATTGCGTTTGTATTCGTTGATTTTATCCAGAAAATCCAGGCTGAACCATGCGGACATCTTGCCCGGCCAGGTCAGCCCCAGTGAATGTTCGTGCTCAGTGATCCTGTTTTCATAAAATGAGTACCAGGTTTTATTTCTAAAAGAGACATAGCGTCCTGGGTTCAGTTCTATCTCGGTCAATAAGTCTGAAAAAGGGCGTCTGGAATACCTGCTTAAGTCCTTTGTGCGCCTGGCCTCCCTGAAATCATAAGACTGCTCGAACTTTAACCGGAAAAAATCCAGATAGCTGACTTCAATTCCGGGTTCTGTATTTTGATCTCCGCTGACCACACTGTCTGTTCTCCGGGTAAAAACATTGCTCAGAGAATAGGTCAGTTCTTCGCGGGGTTTAATGCGGTCAGTGGAGTCAAACCTGGGGCGTTTGTCCTGACTGACCTCGGGGATGTAGTCAAAGTCTATTTCCGGGCGAAGACTGTGCTTGATCCTGGTCCATGACCTGTGACCGATATTTTCAGGCAGAGCATCCGGAACAGGGTTAAGATTAAAAACCCGGTGAATATTTGTATAGGCGTTAATATTTAGATCATAAATGCCCCTGCTTTGAAACTTATCGTCAGTATTGCGTCCTGCAGGGTCATTTTCAAATTTATCAATAAAGTAGACTGTCTGTTTCCAGCCAATGCGCGGAGTCAAAACACCGTATGGGCTTTTCAACGGAAGACTGAGCTTTGGATGTACATCAAGCCTGGTGGCGGTGGTGCCGTATTCTCTCCAGAAATGTACCGCCTGGCTGGTGGCTTCGATATCAAAGGGTGAAGATCCCAGATTTGTCTTGAATAAATCAAGGTTGATTTCCGGGAGTCTCTGAATCGTGGGATTAAGACTGGAACGAAGGTTATGGTTTTTATATTTGAGGTTGTCTGAATATACTATTCTGGCATCCAGGCCCATATTATTCCAGTATCTGGAGGCACTGAAAATGTTTGTGCGGATGAGGCTGTCATGGTCCTGGATATCCCGGCCGAATGTCTCCAGAAATGCGTCTCTGGAAGCTTTGAATCCTGACTGTCCCGACTTGAATTCACGCAGGTAGTTCTGATCGGAAACATAATCCAGATCAAGTTTGTAAGACCATCCTGAACCGGGATGGTATCTGTCATACTTGGCCCGGAACCAGTAGCGGTTTTTGTTGGGCCGGAACAAATCGTCGTCCTGAAATTTGGAAGGTTCCGCTTCGGCAGTGTCGTGCTTTTCTTTGTCCAGCATCCAGTCAGCCCGCCACAGGCCTTTGGTGAGCAGGGAGGGGGTATGTCTGTATTCCAGACCGAGCATAAGCCCTCTTTTGGAGAAGTAATTGGCGTACAGGGTCGCGTCGCGCTGGTCATCAATTACCTTGTAATAGGGCAGGTTTATGTTTACTCCGGTTTCTGATTCATAACCGGCATCCGGAAGAAGAAAGCCGCTTTGACGTTCAGAGTGTATCGGTATGACCGCGTAAGGAAAGTAAACAACCGGTCTGTCTTTGATCCGGAAACGGGGATGCCAGAGACTTGCTCTGCCCTCTACATCGACTGTACCCCGGCTTGATTTTATTGACCAGGCAGGGGCCTCGCCGTCGCAGGCGGTTACTGCGCCGTCTTGAAATTTATAAGTGCTTTCCCCGGTTTTTTCCAAACGATCTCCAGAAAAGTATATATGTTCCTCAGCCATAAAAACCTGTCCGTTCTTGATCCAGCCTGTATTGTTGTCCAGATCCATCTCGGCCTCGTCCCCTTGAAG
>JAWOGL010000206.1:0-17586 GCA_046496945.1 Desulfonatronovibrio sp. | reverse complement strand
TCTTTATTCACAATCGCCTCAATAATTACCGGTCCCGGCGCGGCAAAGGCCTGGTCCAGGGCTTTCCGGTATTCTCCGGGGTTGCGGGCTTCAAGCACGGGTACTCCGAAAAAGCTGCCGGATGAAACCCGGCTTTCATTGTGCAGCCTGGTCCCGTAAGGAAGGTAATCTTTCATTTCCTGCTTGATGTTGATCAGGGAAAGTTCTCTGTCCGACATAAGCACAAAGATTATCTTTGTGTTCAGACGCATGGCTGTGGCCATCTCTCCGACCATCATCATGAATCCTCCGTCTCCGGTCACGCAGCAGACCGGGCGCTCCGGACAGGCCAGTTTGGCGGCAATGGCTGCGGGGATGCCAAAACCCATGGAAGAACAGCCATTAGTCATGATCTGACATTCCGGGGAAGGAGTGGTCCACTGCTGGCCAATGAGATGCAAATGCGCTCCCACATCACAGGTCATTATTCCGTTTTCAGGCAATATCTGCCGCAGGCCGGCAAGGACCATCCGGGGATCAAGCCGGTCCGGAACCGGTTCCAGGCGTTCAAACATCTGCCGGCGCCGCAGGGCCAGGGCCTCCATGTCCCATTCCCTGGGGGCCGCGTCAATTCCTGCCAGACGTTCCAGGGAATGCCTGATGCTGCCGGTTACATCGCAGCACAGGACAGTCCTGTTGTAGTCAATATCGGCAGGAAAGAAATCTATATGCAGCAGAGGCACAGAAGGCATCCAGTCTTCGTAATTGATTTCCACCGGATCATAGCCTATTCCCACAATCAGATCAGCCTGCTGGTGAGTGCGGCCCACCTCATTGGCCAGGGCATGACCAAGCACACCGGCGTAGCAGGAATGTTTTTCCGGAAACATGCCTTTGGCCATGGGAGTCAGCACCACTGGAACCTGAAATTTTTCAGCGATACGCAGAACCAGAGGTCTGATGCCGTTGCGAATGGAGGACAGACCCAGAACCAGTAAGGGTCTGCGCGATCTGCTGAACAGTTGCTCCATTTCACTTAGCAGGGCTTCTCCGGGCTTAGAGATCCGCGGGCCCGTCAAATCAGGCAGAGTCTCCGGGATTGTCTCTTGTGAACCAAGACCGGCAGGAAGGCCTATATATACTGGTCCTGGACGTTGGGTTAAAGCCTGCTGGTACGCATTATAAAGGATTTTTCCCACCCGGTCTGGTTTCAGTCTGGTCTGCAGCCTGGTTATGGGCTGAAAAAAAGTCTGCTGGTCCATATTCATCTGGGTGACCCTGCCAAGCATGGAATCGCTTACCTCGTCAGCAAGAACGATCATGGGGGAGCGGTCCAGAAATCCGCAGCAGACTCCTGTGCTCAGGTTGCACGCGCCCGGTCCGTAGGTTCCGAAACAGGCGGCCATTTTGCCGGTGAGCCTCCAGTACACATCAGCCATAAAGCCGGCGCTGGCCTCATTACTGACCAGAATGAACTCAATGCCGGGGGTTTTGCGGACAGCCTCGGCATAGTCCACCCAGTTTCCGCTGGGCACGCCGAATATATATCTGATTCCAAGTTCAACCAGTGTGTCTGCCAGTTTTTGAGCGACAGTAATCATCTAAGCTCCAGTTCATAAGTAAAATAATAAATTGTGCCCTGGACAGGCTTACCATTATCTTTGCTGCGGTCTGCAAAATGGTTCCAGGCAGGACAGGACCGACCGCAGCGAGCTGCCGCGGCATAACTCATCCATTTTCCCCGGAATCCCGTCGTTATTCTCACGCTTCATCTGTTCATCAGATCAGTTCCAGGCGTTAACCAGTCTTACTATTCGGCCCGGCTGCCTTACGCAGTTCTGTCAGGCCGGATTTAATGACCCGGATTGCGGAACGAAGCAAAAGCCAGGCCAGGCAGAGTGCCACCACGATATCCGGCCACATTGTACCTGTAAGCCAAACCGCTCCGGCAGCCACGAACACCGAAAGATTTGACGCGATGTCGTTTCGTGAGCATTCCCAAACAGAACTCATGTTTATATCATCGTGACGATGGCGCATAAGCAGGAAAAGGCATAATGAATTCGCGGCCAGGCCCAGAAGGCTGAATGCCCCCATGATTTCGAACACAGGGACGCTTGGAATGAAAATTTTGTAAATAATCTGAAAGATTACAGCGCAAGCTGCCAAGAAAATAAGGCCGCCCTTAAACAGGGCAACCCTGGCCTTTACCGCAGGACCCCGGGAAACCGCGTACAGGCTTAATCCGTAAGTCAGGGCGTCACCGAGGTTGTCAAGGCTGTCGGCCAGCAGGGCTGTGGAATCTCCATATAGCGCGGCCGCGGCAATGACCAGAAACATTACCGCGTTAACACCCAGCACAATCCTGAGCGTTCCGCGCTGCCTCACCTGCAGGGCTTCTATAGCGCAGTTATTATTGCAGCAATCACTCATTTTATATAACTCAATGTAACTGTTGACTCTGTTTTTTTATACTGCCAGGCCCGGGATGGATCTTTCATCCTTGTCCAGCCTGTCTGCTTCTGGGTTTCTTTTTTTTGCCGCAGTGACAGAAAAGCAGCGTTCTGGTTCAACCGTCACCTTGGACCTGTTCCGGGGGCCAGGTTTTTCTCCCGAATTTCTACATACGCCGAGATGACAGAACAGTGAATAATTACAAAACATTTACGGAACAGCCGTCAAAGTAAAAAATACCTTTGTTCCCTCTCCCGGTTGACTTTCCACCCGGATTTTGCCGCCGTGTTTCTCCACAAACTCCTTGCACAGGATAAGCCCCAGGCCGGTTCCTTTTTCGCCTTCTGTGCCAAACTGTATTTTGCTTTTGTCAATGGAAAATATGGATGAAAGTATGGCATCGTTCATGCCTATGCCCTCATCATGGACGCATACTTCAACAAGTGAGCCTGCCTGTTTCGCGGTCACATAAATATTGCCGCCTTGAGGTGTGAATTTGATCGCATTGAAGATTACATTGCGGAATACAGTATTGATCATGGGTTGATCAGCCAGCACTACAAGATCCTGGGCGATGTCGCAATTTATGGCAACATTCTTTTTCTCGGCTACATCCCGGGCTGTATACAGACTTGTTCTGGCCAGTTCATAAAGACTGCATTCTTCAGGACTGAAATCCATCCCTCCCTGATTCATGCGCGACCATTGCATCAGATCATTCAGAAGTTCCAGAGCGTTTTTTGAACTCTTGTACATTTCAGTTGATATGAAGCGGAGTTCATCTCTGGGCAAAGATTCAGCTTCCTGGGCAAGGATTTGTGACGTGTTGAAAATGCCGGCCATTGGAGATTTGAGGTCATGAGCAATGATGGAGAAAAGCTGGTCTTTTTCGGCGTTTACCTTTTCAAGCTGCTGGTTGATGAGACTGATTTCATCTTCAGCCATTTTTCGTTCTGTTATGTCCTGGTTGACGACAACGGCTCCTTCCACCTCGCCATTGCTGTCCAGAATAGGGGCGGTATAATTGAGGATTATTTTCTTTTTGCCGTCAAAGGCATCTATCTCCAAAAGTTCATCGACAATGGTTTCACCTTTGTTCACAGTGGATGCCAGGGCCCAGTCATCCGGCGCGATTTCTTCTCCAGAAGGCAGACGTCTGGCCCTGAAAATTTCATACTCTTTCTGGTCGACATGGGGCTCTGCCCCCCAGATGGCCACCCCTGCCGGATTTCCCTGAATAAGTTTTCCATTTTTGTCCGCGATCCACAAGCCGATGGGCAGGATTTCAAAGACCTTCCTGAACAAAGCCTCGCTTTTGTGCAGGGCGGCTCTTTCCTCGCCAAGCGCACGGAAAAGCAGGGCAAAGGGTCTGCGCAGACCGGACTGGATCAGGGCCAGATAGATGAGCAGGAAGGAAATCAGTTTGAAATAGTGTCCGAGTTGGTTGAAGATGCCGTAGACGTCAACATAGAGGGTGAAGGACAGTTCAGCAAGAATGGTGACCAGCATGGAGGCAAGCATCAGCCGGTAGACTTTTGAATCAATTATTTCACGCCGGTGGCGAAGAATGACCATCGCTGCCAGCAGGATCAGGCAGATCAGGTATTCGCTGCCTATCTTAAAAGGAGTCAGCCCGACGCCGTCAACAAAGCAGTCCGGAAAGATGCGCCAGACAAAAATCGTCAGGAGCAGCAGGGCGGTAACCCCGCTCCAGCCTGCCAGAGGCAGCGCAATCCTGACGCGTTGGCCAAGAAGCAAGGCGAAAAAGAGCAGGGCCGCAGCCTCCATGTACCGGCCGGCGACCCAGAGCTGGGTGGGCAGGTTGATTCCCCAGTGTCCGGCAAATACGCCCATTCCCTGGTAGGCCAGGGTATGCAGAAGGTCCAGAAAGCCGATGAACAGGTAGGCCGTGCCGAGGTTGAGCAAGGCGTCGTTTTTCATGAAATGCCGGGCGTTCCAGACGAGCACGAACACGGACCAAGCCACGGCAACGGAGAACATCTCCACCAGGGTGTGAAACAGAAGATAGTTGAAGCGGCTGACCACGAACAACCCGGTCAGGACGAATAATCCTAGTATGATCCAGGAAGTCCAGGCCAATGGTGATGTTCGGTCCAAGTCTTTGACGGGGCGGCGATTTATATCCTTGTCCATAGGTATTATTCCGTACGATAAATACACGGTTTGAACTGCTTTATTATCACTATGTCCTAATTTTTTCTATTACTTTTTTTCAGGTTCAATGCTTAAGATCTACATAGCAGAACTTCCGCGACGTGGTGGGATTGGCTGATAAAAAAGAAGGGTTCTGTAGTGGAAGTAAAAAAAACTGTGGGGTGCATTCAAGATGACTTGAGGTTCAGAAAAGCTGGCTGGTAAGGACTTTTTCAACGCGCTGTCAACCTGGCTGATCTGTCTGTAAATATGCTTCAGCAGAGGCTATTTCCCCGATGACGTGAAGTCTGGAATGGATTTGGTTAAAAACCTCCAATTCCATCAACTCGGCGTAAATGGAACTTATCCTTCCTGGATAAACATTGAGGTTGTAATGAATTCCGTCATAATTGAAGCCAGTAATCAATTCCGGCAACTCGTTGACGATGTACTGGGTGAGCATTTCCAATTGTTTGTCATCCAGGCGTTTCACTATTGCCCCTAAATTGCGTTTGGTAATCGAAAGAAGAGCCTCTCTGAATTGTTGGTTGTTAACATATTCTTCTTTTATTATCGACAGGTTATGTTGAAAAAATTCATCCTGCACGATATCCGTCCATTCCAGGATGACCAGCCTGGAAATCTGATCAGGACTCAGCCTTGATTTGGCTTCATCGCACATCTGATGAATTTCATCTGCCTTCCTGAACGCTTTTTCAATTGCCCGGACAGGTTTGCTTCGACCTAGAACTTGATTGTTAATATGTTGTATTATATCAACAATTACAATGGAGGCATACTCTTTTGCGCATTGCGTGGCCCAGTCCATGTAAGCATAAATATAATCGACAGTGAATGCCTTGTTGTTAATGCTGATGCCAAGATAAGGGTTCCAATGTTTGGATTTTATCTGTTGTTCAGTTGTGTTAAACAGTGACTTGATTATCATTTCTCCCTCCACTTTTGTGTGCCCAGGCAATAATAAAGGCTCTCCCGGTTAAAGGGTACGTAGCCGGAAAAAGGCTTAATGCCAGCGATTTTGCCAGCCCCGACTCAGACGTAAGACATTTTTACTCTCGCCCGCTCCTGGAGTCGGTAGAGCCACAGAACTTGGGAGAAGAGAGAAGTCATTTTTCATTACCCTGAGCCGGGGCAATGAAAAAGGTTTTCCACCCCCGGCGGGGACCAGTTCATTCATAGCCTCCGGCTCGGTGGATATGAATGTTAAATTTCTTCCTCCTGCCTTCTCTTCCTCCTGCCTTGCTCGGCGTCTCTAGGCCTGCTTCAGGCCGGGCGTAAGATATTTTTTTCTTTTCGAGGAAGTACGCTTTAACCGGATGAACCATAATGAAAACCGGATGCACACTAAAGTCGGATCAACCGAGAGGAATGGACATCAGAGCCTGGTCCATGACCAGCCCTCCAAAAGAATCCTCTCCAGACACAATGTGATTGGGTGCCGGGTTTTTGGAGCCGCATTCTCCGGCGACCGGGCCCGGCCTGGTCAATGGTTGTATGGTGCTTTAGCATATGCATTTCAACACAGTCAGCCAACCTCAAAGGAGCACACGCCAAAAGTTCTTTTGACTGGTAAATCAGGAATTTCGCGGTTGTACATGCGGGCAGTCTCAAAGCTTGCCTTCATTGCATATCGTTCAGCCAACTCCACTGCAGCCAGGTTTACCTCGGGAACATCGAGGAAAATTGCATCATCGGAATTCATATTGGATTTCAGTCCCAGGAACAGCGCTTCGGCCATGGATGGCGTATCCGCGAAAAGTGGTCCAATTTTATATCCGGTGCGACAGGGTCGCATCACACCGTAGCCGCTCAACTTTCCGGCATGAAAAACTCCCAGGGCGTGGCCACCCGGCTGCTGTATCCACGGCTGTAAGAATTTCGTCCTTTCAGCAGGGAAGAAAGGCTTGTCGTAGGCAAAGACCATCTCCAGCGGCAGGGAAGCCAGATTAACAATGCCGGCCCCCTCTGGAAAATTTCCTCCACCTGTACCTTGGTAGCGGACATTTCTATAGGCCAGTTTGAACCCGGATTTTCTATATTTATCCTGTTGATCGACAACTCCGTCCAGGCCGATATTACGTCCACCCAGATATTCGAGTCCCGAATTCCAGATTTGAATCCCATAGCCCTGCTCGCGAAATTCAGGGGCAACAATATAAAAACCCAGAAAACCAAAGCCCTCATCGTATTTTATTACCGAAATGCTGGCTATTGGTCTGCCTGAGAGCAGTCCGATCAAAAAACCTTTCGGGTCAGCGGCAAAATAGCAGTCCGCATCATGCAGGCCAGGATTCCAACCTTCCTTTGCAGCCCAATCAATGGCCAGGTCAATTTCTTTTCTGACCATAGTCCGTATCGTGTAATTCAGCATTCGTCTTCAAAAAGTTTGTGCCAACCTGGTTGACAGTTAGTCTGGTTCCGAACTTCTGGGCATTACAGGGTATTCAGCTGTGAAACAGTGGTAAGATTTTCTCTGACCTGAAGATTAACCAGAACAGAAAAATAATTGCAAGGTGTTTTTTGTGGCCGTGGCTGCCGCTGTGGTGAAGGCAGGAGCGGTTGCTTTGGGTATGATGTCTTGACTATGACTAGTTGAGGATACATGGGGCTCAAGAGTACGTGCATGCTCTGAGAGAAGTTTAACAGGCTGTTGAAAATCTCCCAATTGGCTTTGTCGCTGCAAAAAGTTCAAACTCTTACGTATTATAAATACGCCCCAGTGAAACGAAAGAAGGTTTCACGGGGTACACTTTGATCTTGAACTTTTTTGTTGTTTATCCGGCACCCACTTAAGTGAGTATTATCCCAGCATAAATCTTTAGTAGCGTCCTAAGTGGGTGCCGGACTGTCGCTTGGAATTTTTGAACAGCCAGCCTGATAAGGACTTTTTCAACACGCTGCCAGGCCTGTCTGAATCATCAAGCTTTATTTTGTCAGTAGAGGAAAATCGACATTAACTCTTTTTTGTTCTTGATTAGGACGTCTGGCTTTAGAAAGGTCAAGCTGATCTGAAATGCTATTTCCCTTCGTCAAATTTTTTCTCTAAGTCTTTAGCTTTTATAAAGCTCTACCTCTTCATTTCTAGCACGTCGTACTGAGATCAATCGTATATTATTAAGTCGATAGGTGATAATCCCGGCCCAGTGTTTTTCGCCAATTTTGCCGATGATCAAGAATCTCGGTTCATCTGTTGTTTTAGCTGGGATTTCTAATAAGTCAGGATCATTCCAAAGCTCTTGATCATTAGGGTCAAAGTAATGCGTCACGTGACATAGGTCAATAACATTTACGTATTTGTTCTTACTGCTGCGGTCCGTACCACTGCTCCAGCCCGTTCTGGGCACTTTGAGCGGCCTCTTTCGGCGTAATGTCGCCGTTTATGACCTGTGCGGAAAGGTTCCACAACTGGTTCTCCAGGTTTGGTTCTCCCCGCGACAGGATCTGATAGGAGTTGCGAATCGTGCTCTCCGCGATCTGCCGCCAGTCCATCACCTCTTGTGCAAGCGGGTCGTCCAGGGAGATGGCATGGTCGGACAGGGAGAAAAAGCCGGGTAGCTCGTTGCTATACAGTTCGGCAAACTCCTGTGTGGTCATCCACTCGAGGAACAGGCGCGCCTCTTCGGGATATTCCGTGTCCGGGTTCATCCCCATCGCGATATCGGTGTGGTCTGAGATGTACAGCGTATCCTGACCGGCTGGAAGCGGCGGGGGGAAGGCGCCCATCTCGAAATCAGCCTGCTGGTTGAACAGGGAGATCTCCCAGGAACCGGCGGGGAAAATTGCCGAGCGACCATGGGTAAACAGGTTCTGTGAGTCGGAATAGCTTCGCGTTTCATAGCCCGGACCCATGTAGTCCGCCCACTGTGCGAGCTGTTCCCACACTGCTGCGTAGTGATCGTCGGTGAGCTTTTCTTCTCCGGCGATAAGAGCGCGGCGGCCTTCTTCACCGTTCCAATAGTTGGGGCCGATATTCTGGAAACCCATTGTGGCAGCTTCCCAGAGGTCTGAAGTGCCGATTGCGAGAGGAACGTAGGTTCCGTCCTGTTCAATCGCTTCGAGGCATTCAAAGAACTCCTCCACCGTTTCCGGCTCTTCAAGACCGAGTTCGTCAAAAATCTCGGCGTTGTAGATAAACCCGTGGATGACCGATGCCATTGGAACGGCAAATGTCGCTGATCCGTCGTCAGTTTGCCACGCGCTTTTGGCTACGTCGGAAAAGTTGTCCATACCGGGCAGATCGCTCAGATCCGCGAGGTAGCCCTGTTTGTATAACGACAGCGATGCGTCAAAGGGACGAGCGGTGATGAGGTCACCGGCGATGTCACCCTCGAGTTTGGCGTTCAGAGCCTGGTTGTACTCCGCCGGGGGAAGCGGCTGAAAGATTACTTCAATGTCGGGATACTGTTCGTTGAACGCCGGGATGATCACGTCCTCCCAGATCGGAAGATCGTCGTTGCGCCAGCTTTCAATCGTGAGGGTAACCGTGTCGCCGCCTTCGGCTGGGGCTGCTTCACCACCCTCGGACTGGTCCGATTCGCCTTGACAACCGACCAACAGCATGCCGACAACCACCAGCAACACCAATAACAGACTGAGTTTTCTAATCAAAGTTCCTCCTTTATGAGAATCATATGAATCATTATAGCAGCAGCGCCGCCGGTTATAAAAAGTACGCGACCCGAACCTGCCCGCAGATCACCGGTATTTATCGAAGATACTCCCCAAGAGATGCGATTCCTTCGCCCATCGTCTTTGTCTCATCCATGAGCGGGTTAAACTGCCCTTTTCTTCCTTTGCTGGCAAGTCCCAGCCGGAACGGCCGCCTAACAGGCTGTTCCGTTATCTTTGAGTTCCTGACAGGCTTCGACAACCTCGGAGTCTGGTCTGACTGTTTCCAATATCTCCACTACGCACTGTTTTGGGGGCAGGGCCAGGGCACTTCTTTGAATCAAGAGCTCCTGGGGAAAATTTATATATACCGGTTTGGGTCTGCTCATTGCTGAAACAGCCAGATCAAAGCCGTAGCATATGACATCCAGCGTAGCCTGGACTGGGTCAACAACATTAGCGGCTTTTTTCATCTGTCCATCCCTGAAAAGCAGCTCATATCCCTGCACCTGGTCTTCCCTGGTGAAGATTGGCTGCCTGGCGACAAAAACAGGATAGTTCTGTAATACTTCCATGTTCATCCGGTTGTTTCAAGATAAGATCGACGGACTTTTAACATAATTTTATGGTTTAAATTATTTAAATCACACATGATCAACAGGATAGCGGCTAGAAGTCCCCATTGAATATCCCCCTGAAGAGTCTTATAGAAACAGCCCCTGTTCATATTTGGCTACATGTATCATAATGAATAAAGCTAAAAACATTTACGATACAGCAGGCAATGTAAAATATACCTTGGTACCCTGTCCCGGCTCACTTTCCAGCCAAATTTCCCCGCCGTGCTTCTCTACAAACTCCTTGCACAGAATCAGCCCCAGGCCGGTTCCTTTTTCGCCGTCTGTGCCCATCTGTCTTTTATTTTTATCAATATTAAATATGGTAGACAATGTGACTTCATCCATGCCTATTCCGTCATCCATTACGCAGACTTCCACAACTGATCCTGTCTTTCTGGCGGTTACAGATATACTGCCGCCTGGATTTGTGAACTTGATCGCATTGAAGATCACATTACGGATAACTATGTTAATCATGGGCTTGTCGGCCAGGACTTCAATGTCTTGGGGGATGTCGTAACTTAGGACAATATTCTTTTTCTCGGCTGCGTCCCGGACTGTGGACAGACCCATGTTTACCAGTTCAGTCAAACGTAGCGGTGTGGGAGCATATTCCAGGCCTCCCTGGCTCATGCGCGCCCACTGCAGCAGGTCTTCCAGAAGCGCGAACGTGTTCTTGACGTTTTTATGCAATTCTGTTGAAAGAAGCCGGAGTTCTTTTTCGGAAAATATATCCATCTGGTTGGCCAGCATCTCTGTTGAAACAAGAAGGCCGGACACAGGCGACTTCAGGTCATGGGCAATGATGGAAAAGAGTAAATTCTTCTCGGCATTGGCCTTTTCGAGTTGTTTGTTGACGAGCAAGAGTCGTTTTTCAGCTCGTTTCCTCTTGGTGATGTCGATGGCCAGTTCAAACTTGACATTTCGCCCGTCAGGCCATTTGATGAGCTTGTCAGTGACCAGAAAGTGCTTGTCCAAAATCGGATTGTAGTGTTCCCAATGATGCGGCGCGCCTTTGGTGTCCATGATCAAGTCGTTAGTGCAAAAATCACACGGCCTGTTCATGCCCTCCAGTTCCCGATAGCATATTCCGCCCACCAGTTCTTTGCCAAAAACAGTCTGCATGTGCTTGTTGACATACAAAATCTCATAGGTTTGAGGATCGCAAACATAGATATTCTCGCTGATGCTGTCGAAAATGGAAAAGAGACGCGCCATTTCAAACCGTAAGGCTTCCTCTGTCTGTTGCCGTGCTTCAATCAATCGTCTTTGCTGACGGATGAAAAAGAGCAGGACCGACACAATCATTCCGGCTACGGCAAGTCCCCCGGCCAGTAGCCATATCCATCTCCACAACGCTGATGAATCATAGGGAGGCGGGGCGGGATCGTAGATGAAACCCTCCATGAAGTCCTGGGTCACGTCTTCAGAGGCAACATACCCAAGCCTGGAAAACATGTCGGCAATATGCCACCATCGACCAGGATTGACATGGCCGATGCGTACCAGTTCCGGCAGGATCAGCGCCTGCATGGTTTCGGCCTCGTAAAGGAGGTGTTCCCGTGATTTTTGCGGATTGTAACGCTCAAGGATCAGGTCGACGATCTCTTCCGGATGCTTCATGGCATATTCCCAGCCCTTGAGGCTGGCTTTCCTAAAGGCCTGGACACGATCCGGACGGGATGCCAGCTCATCCTGGCTGGTGAACAGGCAATCCCCGTAGAAATCGACCCCGTAATGCCTTGGCCAGAGAATCTGAACCTCCTTGCCTTCGTGCTGCAGATAAAATGGTTCGTTAGACACATAGGCGCTCAGCGCGTCTATATTTGGGTCAAGGTAGTCTTCCAGTCCCACTTCGCCGTCAGTCAACTGAAGCTGATCCAGAGAAACGCCTTCGTTGACGAGCATGGCCTGAAGCTCAATATCTCGCGAATGACGGGTCATTTTGACCCTGGCTCCTATGAGATCATGCGGGGTGTGTATGTCGGTATGCTCATGGGCTATCAGCACCAGGGGCGAATGTTGGAAAATGGCGGCCATTACCACAATCGGCTTGCCCTGCAGAGCGTGCAGCAGAATCTCCGAGTTGGTCACCCCGTATTCGGCCTGGCCCGAAGTCACCATATCCACTGTGTCCTGGTTCATATCTCTTTCTGAAATGACCACATCGAGACCAGCGTCCAGATAATACCCTTTTTCCAGAGCGGCATAGTATCCAGCGAACTGGAACTGATGAAACCAGCGCAGCTGCAGGGTGACGCGCTCCAAAGCAGTATCTGCGTTTGCAGGGGCAATCCACGCTGCAACAAGGCCGATGCCTGTCAACAATGTTGCAAATAAGAGCGCGATTTTGCTCCAGCAGTGGATTGAATCCTTATAAACCGGGATATTTTCCATAACGCAGAACCATATTCCTGGCAAAGCAGGTATCGGGGTAATTAGATAAACTGGACAGGAGTCACTTTTTTTCTGCTTTCCTGTAAGCAGCTGGGTAGTTAAGCTGAAAACTTACCGGGACGTGGGATTTTTAAGAAAAATTTTTATCTATTCACCTTATAGTATGATCAGTCATTAAATTTAAGGCCAGCCCCTGGTTCATGTTTCGCCTTTGATACGATGTTTGACCGCCGCGGGTTCTGTTCAGACAAACCATACAGATATAGCCTTCTGATTTTCTTGCAAAATATTCAAGACTTCCAATCCGACATGACATGTCCAGCTAATGGTTTGTCTTATTCAAGCCCCGACAGGTAATTCATATCAGCAGAAACATGAACCCGGGCTGGCCGCGGGCTATGGTGAATAGTTATAAAAATTTAATAATGAAGAAGGAGAATAAAAATCAGGGAATTATTTTTAATCGAGTATTTTTGTGGATAAATTAATTTACCGCCGAAAGCAAGATCTGAAATGAAAACTTGTTTTAAATAGCGAGGCAAAAATGCAGCAGGGTCAAGACTGCGTGCTTGCTCTGAGAGAAGGTCAACCCTGCCTGAATTGTCAAGCTTTATTTCAGCAGTCTTCAGAATAATTGAATTGGACTATGCTGGCCATAGCCGTATGTTCGTACCTTCACTTAAACCATTTTTTATCCAACCAATGGGGGAAGCTTCAGAAGATCGAAGAGCCTAAAGAAATTATCCGCTGCAACGCTCACGCTGTTCCCAGATTGCAATGATATGTCTGGTTTGTTCGGTTGTCTATCCAGCGTCCAAAAGATTAGGATAATACTTTTCTGAGTCCCTCAATAAATTTGTTTTTCATGTGCTTGACAGGAATCTATTTTTGTACAAAATGATCCATAGATAAATCACAAGCTTTGTTTGAGATCTACTAATAACCCATTGAGCTATGCCAAAACCAACTAATAGAACCTGCTCGCGCTATACAGAGAGCGCTATGCGTCTACTGGCCAGTCAGATCCGGGAAGGACGTCTTGAGCGTAAAATGACGGCTCAGGAGGTTGCTGACCGTGCCGGAATTTCTCGTGGTTTGCTGCAACGTATTGAAAAAGGTGATTTAAGGTGCGAAATTGGTGCTACATTCGAGGTCGCCCTGATAGTAGGAGTACCCCTGTTTGGAATGGAGGATGATGCACAACTTAAATCCCATCTCGAACAAACCAAAGCAAGGCTGGCGTTGATGCCAAAATCAATCCGCAAAACAAATAAGCAGGTTAAGGATGATTTCTGAATCAGAGCAGGAAGCGTTTGTCTGGATATGGCTGCCGGGTGAAACTGAGCCGGTGATTGCCGGACGATTGGAGGCTGACGGGAACCGTCTGCTGTTCAACTATGGACGCAGTTATCTGGAACGCATTCATGACGTGCCGCCGGCCATCCCTATCTATGAGCCGGAACTGCCATTGAGGTCAGGCGTCATTTTGCCTTTGCCAGGTTTATCTATGCCCAGCTGTATCCGGGATGCAGCTCCCGATACATGGGGTCGGAGTGTCATCATAAACAAAATGCTGGGGTTAAGACGTCAGGATATCGACACGGCGCATCTAAACGAATTAACCTGCCTGCTTGAGTCCGGTTCCGACCGTATTGGAGCATTGGATTTTCAACGCTCACCAACAGAGTACAATCCCCGAACATCTCAGAATGTAAGCATGGAAGAATTGACGGAATCAGCAGAGCGTGTCGAGCAGGGTGTGCCTCTGACTCCTGAGCTGGATCAGGCCCTCTTTCATGGCAGTTCTATCGGGGGTGCTCGTCCCAAAGCGGCCATTGAAGACAAAGGCACAAAATATATAGCCAAGTTTTCATCCATCAGTGATATGTATGATATTGTAAAGGCTGAATTTATCGCCATGCGACTGGCTGCATTGGCTGGGCTGACTGTGGCACCGGTTACGCTCAAGCGCATTGCCCATAAGGACATTCTTTTGATTGAGCGATTTGATCGCAGCCTGACCGAACAGGGTTGGCTGCGCCACGCCATGGTGTCGGCTCTGACGATCCTCGGCTTAGATGATATAATGGCACGTTACGCAAGTTATCAGACGCTGGCTGAATTGATCCGACTACGTTTTACGCAGCCCAGGGAAACATTAAAGGAGTTGTTCGGTCGCCTTGTTTTTAATGTTCTTTGCGGCAACACCGATGACCATGCCCGAAACCATGCTGCATTCTGGGATGGCCAAAGTTTAGCTTTGACACCAGCCTATGATATTTGTCCCCAGGGACGCACCGGGAACGAAGCTTCGCAGGCGATGCTTATACACGAAAATCACAATCTGAGCCAGCTTAAAACCTGCCTCGAAGCATCTCATCACTTTCTGTTATCCAAGGGTGAAGCACAAAGCATCTGCGAACATATCATACAGGTGATTGAGACACACTGGAATGGTGTTTGCGACGATGCAGAGTTGAGCAAAATGGGTAGAAACCTGCTGTGGAGAAGACAATTCCTGAATCCGTTTTCAATCATCATCGACTAAATTGTTAATAATAAATATCAGGTTATCCCCCAGCAACCCTTAGAACCCTCCCAGCCTTGAATTTCGGTAACCATAGGAGCTCAATGGAGACTTAGCATGGTTTGCGAATCACTTGTCACTGACCGCTCTAATTGAGCCGGCTCATGATCTCTTAATGCGGCCACCTGATGATCTCATTAATGGAGCCACCGGGTGGTCTTCAAAATCCACATCCATTTGTACATTTGTAAGTTTTGGACTTCCTTCAAATCATGTACCCTGTGGCTGATGCAAAAATGCCAAGGAGGTACAAATGTCAAACAGGAGGTTCGAAATGCATCACTGCCAGCACGTTATCAGCCGTTATGTTGTGAGTTGGCCCCAGGGAGGATATGGCACAGTATTAAAAGTATTGAATTTTCGAAAGTTGTCAGTTATCAGATTCCTTTAAAAGAATCTGTTGTCAGGGTGTTGCCCGCGGAACGTGTCAATGAAAATGAGACACATGTCCAATTTATTTAAGCACTATTCCTGCAGTGCTGGAGATCAGCAGACCCTTATCTTCCAACCTCATGCAAGGGGATTTTTATGCTTGCCGCTCCCAAGAAGAAATTCAAGAATCGCTGGGAAAAGCTGCAGTTTGACCTGGTCAAGATGCTGCATCCTTCGGACTGGACCCTGAGTTTCAGGTTCATAGTTATTCCGGCAACAGTCATTATCATCATTATCCTGAGCACTGTGATATTTTTTTCCGGGAGCATCAAGGAAGCATCCAGGGAGCATCTAACCGAGAGGCTTGAGCTGGCCAGGGCATCGGTGGACAGCCAGCTGGCTGAAAAATCCAGGTTTGTTCAATTTCAAGCTGAGCGCCTGGCCCTGGAAGAGGAGGTGGTTTCCAGTTTTGCAGACAATGATACTGTCAACGCCTATGCAGGCATAAGGACCGGCCTGGAACCTGTCCGGCAGATCCGTGGCTTTTCCTCTCTTGACGTCTGTGTATACACACAATCGGAAGAGAGCATTGCCAGTGCCGGATGGAACTGCCCGGAACGGGACGAGGTCATCAGCCCATATCTGGAAAGGGCCTGGACTAAGCAGGAGAAAAGCACAGACCACTATGTTGATGCAAATGGATTGAGCAGGCTCTATGTCTTCCCTGTTACAAAAGAGTTGGAAACGGTGGGGGTTTTCGCTGTGCGGACGGATCTGAATTCTCTGCTTGCTGATTTTGATCAGGCAACGGGCATGAGCATGGTTCCGGCAGTAAAGGATGAGTTGTCCGGAAATCTCTCCCCTGCCATACAAAAAAAGGAAATAAGCGGGTGGACAGCCTACGGTATCAGGCAGGGAAAAGGTATGCTGCCTTCAGAAAACCTGGACCCCGCCAATGGTTACATCTCTCTGGAGAAGAACTCCAGCTTTATTCTTTATCCCCTGGTCAATTCTGCAGGGGAGGCCGTAGGAGGAATCATTCTGGGGATCGATCATTCACTTATAACCGCCCACAATCAGGCTTATTCACGCTATATCACCCTTTTTCTTGCTGTCCTTGGTCTGGCCGTAATTCTGTCTCTTTATTTCAACCTGAACAAGGTCAAGAGTTTTCTGGGCAAGCTTAAAAAAATGATTATCGCTTCACACAGCAATGATTTCTCCGAGCGTTTCGACACAGATCCCATTCACTGCCTGGAGGTTTTGAAATGTCACAATGAGGAGTGTCCGGTCTACGAGAATCCTTCCCTGGTCTGCTATCTGGAAACAGGTTCAGAAGCCATTTCCCCCAGGTGGCGGGACACCTGTATTTTTCTGAATAAGTATGATTCCTGCGCGAACTGTCCTGTTTATGCCCTGAAAAAGGGAGACGAGCTTGATGAGATGCGCAACGCGGTTAACACCATGATGCGCCTGTGGAGCGTTTTCCTGGATAGGAGCGGCAGGCTTCTCAGTCAGGTGCTTAGAAGCGAGGGCAGCACATACCACGTCCCTTCCCTGGATGATGTGGCCACCCGCATGGAGCAGATGGCCAGACTGACCACATTCAGTCATGATATACGCGGGGTCTATGAAAAGACAGAAGTGTACGAGCAGTTGAAGAACGTATTTAAAGATGTTTTCAGGATTGATCACTTCCTGCTCTTTGAGGTCAACCCCAGCCAGAACCGGATGTCTCCTGTAGTAGAAAGCCACCCTGATGACACCCTGTGCAAAATGGATGTGCTCATATCTCCGGAGGTCTGCCGGGCCAAGCGCATGTCCGAAGAGGTTTTTTCGGCCAACAATCAGGCCCTGTGTCCATATTTCAACTGCGACCACTCCAAGTATATCCGCCAATGCATACCGCTGGTCATGGGAGGTCAGGTGGGCACTGTATTTTCCTTTATGGTTCCCAGATCCGAGTGGGAATGGAGAAAGGAGCAGGTGATCATCCTGCGCAAATACATGGAGGAGACAGCCCCGATTCTGACCACTCTGAGGCTGCTGGACATCACCAGAGAGCAGTCCCTGCGCGACCCTTTGACCCATTGTCAGAACCGCAGGTTTCTGGATGAATACATCAAACAGTATGAACCGCTGTCCATCCGCGAAGATAAGACCATCGGTTTTTTAATGGCTGATCTTGATTATTTCAAACAGATAAATGACCAGTACGGACATCAGGCCGGGGATCTTATGCTCAAGCAGGTCGTGTCCATAATCAGGGAAGGGATCCGCACCTCTGATATGCTGATCCGCTACGGAGGCGAGGAATTCCTGATTCTGCTGCCTCAGGTTGAGCCGAATATGAGCGAGAATGTGGCCGAAAAGATCAGGGCCAGGATCGAGCAG
>JAWOGL010000123.1:0-12282 GCA_046496945.1 Desulfonatronovibrio sp. | reverse complement strand
AGTAAAGTCCGGCACAGGCGAGATAATCTCTTCCCTGACCCGCAGAGAGGCGGTCGATATTATTGAATCCGGCACAGCGTCCGGAGGTATGATCCCCAAAATCAAATGCTGCCTGGAAGCGATTGAGGAAGGAGTTCAAAAAGCCCATATTATTGACGGGCGGGTGGAAAACTCCATTGTTCTGGAAATTTTTACCCCAGGCGGAATAGGCACGGAAGTTGTCTGGTAAATAATCTTGCAAATGCTTGCAGCAAAGGAGGAAGAACATGGCAACACCTGTTATTTACGGAAAAAGCGGTTGACCTTTTACCAGAAAGGCCAGGGAGGCCTATAAGGATCACCGGTACATTGACGTGCTGGAAAAACCGGACCAGCTGGAAAAAATGCTTGAACTGTCAGACGGCAAACGGGAGGTTCCGGTTATCGTTGAGAACGACAATGTCAGCATCGGGTACAACGGCTCCTGAGGAATATAAATTCCGGCTGGATGCCGGAGTCTTTTTTAATCCCAGACAGGTGCCCTTTTGTCCGGCTTTCACCCGAAAATATTTTCCGGGTGAAAGCCGGACTGTATTCTCTGACAGTTCCGGGAACAAGGAAAATTAATGTTCAACAAAATAATCTACCCTGTTGATCTGGGTGAATCCATTTCAGATATTAAAATAAAATCGTCATTTATCACCACTTTAGGCTCCCGGGAAATAACCCTGGTACATGTTCTCAATCCGGGACTGGGCAGCCACGATCATGCCCGAGCACGACTCACGCATCTTACACAGGAACTTTCAGAGCTCGAAATAAACGCGAGATTCCGACTCTGTTCGGGCCATGTTGCATCTGAAATAGTCAGAACCGCGGAAGAAGAGCAGACCGAAGGCATATATATGCCTGCCAGCTCGAAAAATTTTCTTGTTTCATCTCTTATGGGCAGCGTCACTCATGATGTGCTCAGGCTCAGTGAAAAGCCGGTCTTTGTCCACAAGCAAAGGCCGGCTTTAAAAGAAACCGAGGATTTAAAAAAAGTAGTCTTTGCCACTGATTTTGGAGAAGCAGCCCAAAGGGTCTGGCCCTACATCAAAATGCTGGGCGCGTTCGTGTCCGAACTGATTATTCTGCATGTGGGCAAAAGGGCTGCGGATCCGTACACTGAGCAGATCCGCAGGGAAAATGTCCAGGCAAGGCTGGATAAACTCAAGGATAAATTCCAGGATGACTTTGAAAGCATAAAAAGTTACTCACGCATTGGTTCGCCTGCCAGGCATATTATTCAAGCTACTGAAGACACAGATGCTGAACTGGTGGCCCTTGGCAGAATGAACGAGCCTTTTCCTTCCATGATTCTTGGTTCTACCAGTTCCAGGGTAACCACCGGCGTCAAAAGTTCTATCCTGCTGATCCCCTGATACTTCACCCCGGAGCCTCCTTCATGTTTAAAGATAAAGTTTTTCTGTTTTCTCTGATAATTGTAGCGGCTTTCGTTTCTGTGGGAGTATTTGATCCCGAACTTGTCAGTAAATTCTCCGCAGTCGTGCACGGTGCAATCATTGCGCATTTCGGCTGGGCTTACATGCTTTCGGGATTCTTTTTTCTGGCCTTTTGCCTGGTCCTGGCACTGAGCAGGTTCGGCAGCATCAAACTGGGAAAAGATCATGAAAAGCCTGAATATACATATTTTGGCTGGTTCAGCATGCTTTTCGCGGCCGGAATGGGCATAGGCCTTATTTTCTGGGGTGTTGCCGAACCAGTCAGCCATTTCATGAACCCGCCTGAACATATTGATCCCCAATCAGGACAGGCAGCAACTTTCGCCATGCGCTACAGTTTTTTTCACTGGGGCCTGCACCCCTGGGCCATATATATTGTCATGAGCCTGAGCATCGCTTATTTTTCTTTCCGGCGGGGCATGCCCACTCTGATCAGTTCATGCTTCTATCCCATGCTTGGCAACCGCATTTACGGCGGATGGGGATATCTTATTGACATTCTGGCTGTGTTCGCCACTATTTTCGGCATAGCTACATCCCTGGGGCTCGGGGCAATGCAGATCAACAGCGGCCTGGAACATCTGTACGGATTACCTGCTACCAATGCGGTGACACTGGGTATCATCGCCGTTACCACCCTTTTGTTCATGATCTCAGCTATTGCCGGTCTGGACAAAGGCATCCAGCTTTTGAGCAAATCTAATATTTTTCTGGCTTTCCTGCTGGTTGTATTTATGCTGGTTTTTGGACCCACCTCGTATATTTTTAACGTCTTTACCGATACCATGGGCGGATACATGGGCAATATTCTGGAAATGAGCCTGGCGGTAAACCCTTTTATGGGACACGAGTGGTATAAAAGCTGGACCCTGTTTTACTGGGCCTGGTGGATTGCCTGGTCTCCTTTTGTAGGTATTTTTGTGGCCCGGATATCCAGGGGCAGGACCATTCGGGAATTTGTCAGCGGCGCCCTTCTGGTTCCAACCCTGCTGACCTTTGTCTGGTTCAGTGTTTTTGGAGGGGCTTCTCTTTACCTGGAGCTGGAACAGGGCGCAGGTATCGGCCTGGCTGTTGAGGAAAACGTGTCCACCGCCCTGTTCATGGTTTTTGAGCACTTCCCCGGAACTGTACTGTTGTCCAACGCAGCCATCTTACTGCTCCTTGTATTTTTTGTGACTTCCGCGGATTCAGCCACCTTTGTGCTGGGAATCATGACCAGCCAGGGTTCGCCTGATCCCACCCTTTCCAGAAAAATTATCTGGGGAGTTACTCAGTCTTCTGTGGCAGCCATACTTCTTGTTTCCGGTGGGCTGGCCGCCCTGCAGCAGATGGCCATAGCCGCTGCCCTGCCATTTACCTTTATACTCTTGCTGATGTGTTTCAATCTCTGGAAAGGACTGGCCTCTGAGTTCGGGGAGAGTCTGCTTAAAAGATTTTAAATTTGCTGATTATTGTGATATTGCATGTTCTTTTCCAGAATTTAACAGTAAACTGAAAAAAAGTCCTTATACTACAGCTTGACAACTATGACTTCAAAAAACGGCCAATCTTCCAGAACACCCATTATGCATGGCACGGAAGCCATCCTGGAAAGCATCTCAGACGGGGTGTTTACCGTGGACAGGGACTGGAAAATTACATCATTCAACCGGGCTGCCGAAAATATTACCGGCATACCCAGGCACGAAGCAATGGGCAGACAGTGCTGTGATGTATTCAGGTCCAGCATGTGTGAAACCCAGTGCGCCCTGCAGAAGACAATAAAAACCGGAAAGTCGATAATAGGACGGTCAGGTTATATTATCAACGCTGAGGGGCAACGTATTCCCATAAGCATATCCACTGCAGTACTTCTTGATCAGCACGGCAGGGTAATCGGCGGAGCAGAAACCTTCAGGGATTTGAGCGAGGTGGAAGGCCTGAGAAAAGAACTGGAAAGCAGATTCAGTATCGGTGATCTGGTAAGCCGAAGTCCCCTTATGGAAGGAATTTTTGAAATCATGCCTGCTGTCGCGGAAAGCCCGAGTACTGTACTTATCCTGGGCGAAACAGGGACCGGGAAGGAACTTGTGGCCAGGACCATCCACTCCTTAAGTCCCTGGTCCACTGGCCCTTTTGTGGCAATTAACTGCGCGGCCCTTCCTGACAGTCTGCTGGAATCAGAACTCTTTGGGTACAAAGCCGGAGCTTTCACCGGTGCGACAAAAGACAAGCCCGGCCGGTTCGCCCTGGCCGGAAAAGGGACCATCCTCCTGGATGAAATCGGAGAAATAAGCCAGGCCATGCAGGTCAGGCTCCTGAGGGTTCTTCAGGAGAAAGTCTTTGAGCCTCTGGGTTCCACCAGGTCCGAGAAAATGGAAGCCAGGGTAATAACCGCGACTAATAAACATCTGGAAAAACTGGTGGAGGAAGAAAAATTTCGCCTGGATCTGTATTACCGGATAAATGTTGTCCGGCTGGAAATTCCCCCTCTGCGCAGACGCAAGGAAGACATCCCTTTACTTGCGGAAAATTTTATCCAGCGCTTCAACCGGCTGCAAAACAGAGACATCCAGGGCGTGGACGTCCAGGCCCTTTCACTCCTCATGGCCCACGAATGGCCCGGCAATATCCGGGAACTGGAGAACGTGATCGAGCGGGCCTTTATCATGTGCCGCAGCGGAGAAATTAAAATTGAACACCTTCCTCCGGAAATTACCAGGCACAATGACAGAATATCCAGCAATCAGGACATAAAGAGCGCCCGCAGAAGTCTGGAAGCAAAAACCATTTCTGAGGCCATCAGACGCAATCACTATAACCGTCAGGCAGCTGCCGACGAACTGGGAATACATAAAAGCACCCTGTTTCGCAAAATCAAGGAACTGGGAATAAAACTGCCTGAAAAAGACGGTCGATATAAACTTCCCAAGTAAGACTTACAATCCCCTTTTCAGGACCCTGACCCGGCCATATATTCTCATTAAAAATACCGTACCCCCAAAGCATAGTAGCATAAATGACACTGAACGTTTGGTTTTTCTTTCCCATCAATTTAATATCTGTTATTATTTCAGGATGTTAATCGAGAGCAACAACCTTGAAGCAACATGGCCTGCTATTTGCTAGTAAGGTGACTACTCACCATGAACAAGGGCCGGCCCTGAATTTTTGCGGCTGACTGTAAAATATGGTGTAAAGTCCCAAATAACCGAGTGAACCGCTGCTTGCCCGGCTCATCCTGTATAGGTCTGTTTATGAAGGTAGCTTTTTCAATATGGAAAAAGAGAATTTCCCCAGTATTTGATGTGTCCAGAGAGATCTGTCTTATGGATATCCAGGATGAGAAAAAAATCCACGAAAAATTCATTAAATTACCCGGGGATATGGACAGATGCACATGGCTGGCAAAAGAAGGAGTGGAAGTCCTGATATGCGGAGCCATTTCCAATCAGCTCCACACCAGATTGAAATGGATGAGAATCCGGGTAATCCCGTTTATTGCCGGTGACATTTCACAGGTTACCCAGGCATGGATTGAAGACGGCCTTATGGTCAAAAGCTTTGCCATGCCGGGTTGCTGTTGCCGCCTGGGCATATCAGCGCAAAATAACAAGGAGGTATTGAACATGAAAGGAAGAAACCAGGGACAGTCATGTCCCAGAGGACGGGGCCAGGGATCCGGCCAGGGCCAAGGTCAGGGCCAAGGTCAGGGCCAAGGTCAGGGCCAAGGCCAAGGCCAAGGCCAAGGCCAAGGCCAGGGCCAGGGCCGCAGGCGTTCCGGCACAGACTCAACAACACAGGGACAGGGCGCTGCCAATAATGCAGGCGTCTGCACCTGTCCCAAATGCGGGCATCAAAGCCCTCATCAAAGAGGAGTTCCCTGTATGAAGCAGAAATGCCCTGAATGCGGCGAGATAATGCGCGGGCAGGTCTAACAAAAATCAAATGACCGCGTTCTCAACCAAGGCAGATTTCATACTTTTTAAAAAAAATATTTAACACATAATACAAGGATAAAATTATGAGTAAAGTAGCAGTTACCAGTGAAGGGCCTACCCTGCAGGACAAGGTTGATCCGAGATTCGGCAGAGCAGCCGGATTCATTATAGTTGACACTGATACCATGGAAAACAGTTACGTAGACAATGGACAATCTCAGGCCATGGCGCATGGGGCTGGAATCCAGGCAGCACAGAGAGTAGCTGATGCCGGCGCGGATGTTGTCCTTACAGGCTCAGTCGGGCCCAAAGCTGCTGACGCCCTTAAGGGTGCAGGCGTTAAAAGTGTACAGGGCCTGGGCGGAATGAGCGTTCAGGAAGCAGTTGAAAAATATAAATCCGGCCAGGCTCAGTAAGACCAGGCGACAATTTATCAGGTGGTAAAAAGTGATTATATCTGTGGCAAGCGGAAAAGGGGGAACCGGCAAGACAACGGTTACCGCCTCACTGGTTTCTGTATGGAAAAAACCGGTTATCGCTGTTGATCTTGACGTTGAAGAACCCAATCTGCATCTTTTTTTAAAACCTGAAATTACCTGCGAAGACAAAGTGTATCTGGAAATTCCCGTGGTGGATGAATCCAAATGCACCTTATGCAGAATGTGCTCGGACTTGTGTCAATTTCAGGCCATCAAGGTTATGGGAGATACCCTGCTTACTTTTCCGGAGATGTGCCACGGCTGCGGCGGCTGCCTGGCTGTGTGCCCGGAGAAAGCTCTGTCCCCGGGCAGAAGGGAACTGGGAACAATCACCCGGGGCAGAACAACAGATGACAAATCGTTTCTTATGGGCAGTCTGCGTGTGGGGGAAGCAATGAGCCCCCCATTAATGACCCAGGTAAAAAACAGAATGGACGCGATCCTGGATCAGGAAAGCAAAGACGCCATAATTGACGCCCCCCCAGGGGTCAGCTGCCCCGCGGTATGTGCGGTTATGGACAGTGACTTCATTATTCTGGTCACTGAACCAACTCCCTTCGGCTTTCATGATTTCAAGCTGGCCTGGGAATCTTTTTCCCCCATGAACAAACCAATGGGAGTAGTCGTCAACCGGGCCGGCCTGGGGGATGAAAGTATTTATGAGTTCTGCAGGGACAAACATCTGCCTATACTGGCCTCCATACCTTTTGACCGTAAAATTGCCCAGGGCTATTCAAAGGGGAGAATTATCTCCAGTCTCAGCCCTGAGCTGGAAAGCAGATTTTCAGACCTGGCTCTGGCCATACAGGATTATCAACCGGAGGCAGACAATGCGTGAAGTAATAGTCATCAGCGGTAAGGGCGGCACGGGCAAAACCTCGCTGACCGGAGCTTTTGCCCACATAACCAGAGACAAGATCATTTGCGATCTGGACGTGGACGCACCGGACCTGCACATTCTTTTGTCTCCCAGGGTCTTGTTTGAGGAAAAATTTTTCTCTGGAAACGAAGCTGTAATCAACCAGGACAAATGTCAGGGCTGCGGCATTTGCGAAGAAATGTGCCGCTATAACGCCATCAGCATGCAGAACGATAAGTTCGTGGTGGATCCTCTGAGGTGTGAGGGTTGCAAGGTCTGCGTAGCCTTCTGTCCTGAAGAAGCCGTTGATTTTCCTCAAAGATACTGCGGAAACTGGCAGATCAGCAGCACCAGATTCGGAACCATGATCCATGCCCAGCTTTTTCCCGGAGCGGAAAATTCCGGACGCCTGGTTACCCTGCTCAGACAGAGAGCCAGAGAAAAAGCCAGGGAAGAAGGCAGGGACCTCATTCTTTGCGACGGCGCTCCCGGCATAGGCTGCCCGGTTATCAGCTCCCTGTCCGGCACTGATCTGGCAGTGGTAGTAACTGAACCAACCCCTTCAGGTCTGCATGACCTGCAAAGGGTAGCTGATTTATGTTCTTATTTTAAAATCAAGGTGGCGGTTATTGTCAACAAGTACGACCTTAACCCTGATCAGACCTCGGGAATTGAGACTTACTGCAGAGAAAAAGGACATGAACTGGTGGGAAATATTCCCCACGACGACATGGTGACCAGAGCCATGGTGGATAAAAAAGTCATCACTGAGGTAGAAGACAGCGATATGGCCCAGTCAGTCAGGAAAGTCTGGGACAAAATAATGAAACTTCTGGAATCTTAAGAACTTAAACATTAAAACCCACTCAAAAAATTTAGAATTTTTAATATGATCACAACACAATAAAGGAGAATTCAACAGATGGAAAAAACAAGAATAGCAGTACCTTCAGCCAACCCCGGAGGTCTGGACGCGGCCCTGGGCCAGCATTTCGGCCATTGCGACCTGTACACAGTCATTGATGTGGAAAACGGCAAAGTGGCCACCGTTGGCACCCTGCCAAATGTTCCTCATGTCCAGGGTGGATGCATGGCTCCGGTTAATTATCTGGCAGAAAACGGGGTTAATGTGCTCATAGCCGGAGGCATGGGCATGCGGCCTTTGATGGGTTTTAACCAGGTAGGGATTGAAGTTTTTTTCGGAGGCAATGCCGCAAACGTGGGGGACGCGGTCAATTCCTTTCTGGAAGGGCGGCTGAGTAAATTTACTGCTGAAAATACCTGTGGAGGAGGCCAGGCATAACAGCCTGGTTCGTTGTGGGAGAAAATATGAATATCCTGCTGGCCACCCCCCGGCCCGAAGAACTTAAGGACTTTATAACAGGCTTGGAACAGGGATCATGCCATCCTGTACTTGCTGAAAACGGTAAAAAAACCCTGGACCTGCTCAGCACTGAGAAACCGGTTCTGGTAATCGTGGATGACTGCCTTCCGGATTACGAATCCCTGACACTAGTCAGGGAAATAGTAATGCACAACCCCATGATCAATACAGCACTGATCACCGCGATGGGTGATACGGAGTTTCATGAAAAGAGTGAAGGACTGGGAGTGTTTATGAGGCTGCCTCTGAAACCGGATACTCAGGATGCAGTGGAGCTGATTCAAACTCTGAAAAAGATTATTTAGTTTCCATCCGGAAACTCTTTCAGAGTGCTGCACAGGTTCCTGTCTGTGCCATAAACCTCAATAAATCCACAAATAAAGACGCGCTGTCAAATCCATTTAAGATATGTTTTGATTAAAGCCGGGAACCCGCCCTGAGCCACTCAGTAACCTCATGAACAGGGGCGGGTTTCATAATATAAAAACCCTGAGCCATATCACAGCCCAGTTTTGTTAAATTATCAAGAATCTTTTGATTCTCCACTCCTTCAGCCACCACTTTCAAGTCAAGATTATGCGCCAGATCAATGATGGACTTGACAATCTTGGCATCACTCTTGTGTTTATGCATCTCCATAACAAAGGAGCGATCAATTTTCAGGAGCTGAACCGGAAGTTCCTTCAGATACGAAATTGAAGAATATCCAGTGCCAAAATCATCAATGCTCAATCTGACTCCCATTTCGTGTATGGCGTTAAGGGCCTGCAAAGATTTCCTGGGCGCGGTCATGAAAGCGCTTTCCGTAATCTCCATTTCAAGAAGACTGGGGTCAACCATTTCCTTTTCCAGGACCCTGGCTACCATTTCCGGCAAATGTCCCTCCTGGAGGTCACGCACCGACAGATTCATGCTTATCTTGATTTTCAAACCCATATCCTGCCACTGTTTAATCCGGGACACAGTCATCTCCAGGACCCGGGAAGTCAACTCCCTGATCATCCCGCCCTGTTCAGCCAGGGGAATGAACTCCCCTGGAGAAATAAACCCCCTGCTTGGGTGAATCCAGCGCAGAAGGGCCTCTACTCCGCTGACTGTTTGTCCTGGAAGGCATATCTTGGGCTGATAATACAGCTCCAGCTCATTTCTATCCAGGCTTTTCCTGAGTTCTCCCATAAGGCTCAGGCGGTTGATTCCTGAAGAAGCAAGGGTGGGATCATAAACTGTAAGCCCGGTTTTTCTTCTCTTGGAAGCATACATAGCCACATCCGCCCGGCTCAGAATCTGGCCCATATTATTGCCGTGATCAGGATAAAGGGCTATCCCGATGCTGACATCAAGAACCAGTACATGGCCGTCAATATCAAACGGAACAGTCATGATCTCGATAATTTGCGCGGCGGTTTCAGAAGCCAGATGCACGACGTCGGGTCCTTTAATAATTATACCGAATTCATCGCCGCCCATCCTGGCAATACTGTCGTCATCCTGGACTATCTTCTTGAGTCTCGAACCTACCTGAATCAGTATTTTATCGCCGGTATCATGCCCCAGAGACTCATTAACATCCTTGAACATATCCACGTCTATAAGCAGAAAAGCCACCTGGAAGGCCCCGCCGCTATCCCTGGCAGATACAATATCCTTTTTCAGCTTGTTGCAGATCACGTCTCTGTTGGGCAGATGGGTTAACCGGTCATAGCTGGATTGAATTTCAAGCTGCTTGGTTCTGGTAATAACGGAATTTTTCAGCTTAAGATTGGCGTCTTTAAATATTTTATAGAGTTCAAAACTTTCCAGGGCGTTGGCACTGCCGGATAAGACTATACTCAACAGAGACCAGGATACATCGGGAATGGAAGAAGAATCCTGCCGGATGATTCCTAGAAACATCCCTCTGACTCTGGAACTGGTGGAAATTGCATGCAGAACAATGTGCTCTCCCGGAGTGTCCGACGCCAGGGTGAGAGGCCTTTTTTCCCGCATTGCCCAGTTGAAAAAACCCTGTTCTATAAGATTGTTGAGATCTGTGCCTGAATTTCTTCCGGTATCTGCCGGTTCCCAATAAGCAGGATAAAAATCGTTGTCCTCCTCGTTCACCAGATAAATCACCATGTCATGAAAATTAATAAGCCGGGCAACCCGGAGACAGGTTTCTTCCAGAATGACTGTGGGTCTTTCCAGTTCGTTTATGCTCTGATGAAAATCCATTAGAGACGAGGCCAGCTCAAGGGCATCCAGAGTAAAGCGGTTGACTTCTTCGAGATGCTCCAGACGTTTTTCCAGCTTGCTCATCGAGTCCTGATCATTTTGCGCGTGTTTATTGTCGTCATTCATCTGTTTGTCCGTCAAACCCTGCTGAAAAGAAGCCGGTAAATATTATCCACCTGAGCCAGGGTTAGCTTAACCGTCTGCTGCAGTACTGCGGAATCAAGCCGGGAATTCAGCCAGCTTTTCTCATCAGGTGCAGGAATCAAAGCTTCTCCCCCGGAACCGATCCTTGACCCGATGGCAAGAATATTGGCCATATGCACCATGGTTGCTTCCAGAGGGAAACGCGAAACAGCAGGCTTTTCGTGATAACGGATTACTGACTCTACCCGGAGCGGAAGCTTCCATTTCTTAAGCAGATTAGCTCCCAGAACTGCATGGTCCTGTTTGAAAAAGGATCTTTCAGCCCGGGCCAGCGTGACCCTGTTTTGTCTGGCCATGGACAGAACCTGCAGATACTCGCCGGGATAATAACTGAGCATGACCAGTTTTCCTATATCATGAAGAAGTCCGCACACAAAAAAAAGCTCACTGTTGGGAAGCTTACAATGACTGGCCAGGGTCTTGGCTCCAATGGCGCAGGCAATACTGTGCTTCCAGAATAACTCCATATTCATTATTTCCGGAGATATATTTCCAAATCTGGAGAGAGCGCTCAAGCCAAGGGCCAGAGCGCTTAACTGTCTGGTGCCGATTATGGTCACCGCTCTGCTGATGGTCTCAATCCTGGAAGGAAAACCGTAAAAGGCGCTGTTGACCAGCTTAAGAAGCTTTGCAGCCAGGGCCTGATCCTTGCTGATAATATCCCCGATATGTTTTGATGATGTCCGGGGATCTTTGATGGCTTCCTGTATAAGAAAAAAAATTTCAGGCAGAGATCCAAGCCTGACGTCATCACCAAGCCTGGATTCCGGGTCAGCCAGTTTTCGGTCTTTTTTGCCCGGATCGTATTCTTGAAAATCATTTTGTCCGGAACCATAAGTATCTGCCTGTTCAAACGCATCGTCACTACTGTAAAGAGTAAAAACATCCACCAGGGTACGGCACAGTAAACTGTCAGGATGATAATCCTGAAACCTGCTCAGAATATTTTCCCTGATCTTCTTTAATGCTTCAGGATCATGCCGGGCAGGTTCTTCTTCCTGGCCTCCTGCTCCCTGAATATTTGCCTGGCTTACTCCCCATATTTTAAAAATCCGCAAGTGCTTATCCTGAACAGCCAGTCCTTTTCCAAGAAGAAAACGACCGTTATTGTCTCTGATATCCTCGCGAAGCACCATGCCCGGCCTGATGTAGTCAATATGCATAAGTCCCATAAAAATATCTTAAATAAAAATCTGGAAGTTGCCAATAATTATTTGCAAACTTGTTTGCAGCTCTCCAGCATTTGAGGGGCAGTTCAGTTTTCTTTGCGGAAACGAGGAAAAGGAACCGTTTCCGGATGAAAACTAAATAGGCAGATACATATCCAGTTCCCTCTGAGTCACCCGCGTACGATGCTCCTCCCATTCCCTGGTTTTAATGCCCATCAAATTATCATAAAGCCGTTCCCCGAGCATTTCCTTGAGAAAGGTACTTTTCTCTGCTTCAACAAGGGCTTCATACATGGATTTGGGCAGAAAACGCTCATCCCATATTTTCTTTTCCAGGGATTGGAAATATGCCTTGCCCGCATCCGGCCTGGGACATTCCAGCTCTTCGCGAATACCCTGAATGCCCATTTTGATATAAGCCGCCATCTGCAGATAGACATTTCCGGAAGGATCCGGGCTTCTTATTTCAAGTCTGGTGGCCTGGGGATTTGTAGCGTAGGGAATGCGGACCATGGATGTCCTGTTCCTTGGCCCCCACCCAACCACCACAGGCGCTTCACGTTCAATGACAT
>JAWOGL010000046.1:0-27741 GCA_046496945.1 Desulfonatronovibrio sp. | reverse complement strand
AATGTCTAAAATATGGATTTTCTGGTATAACTATCATAAGAGCAATAAATAAAATCACGAACATCGGATTAATTAAGCCTGACCCCTGGCCATCGCTTTTGTTCAGACAAGCCCGGGACAGAAATTCCTGGAAACCACCCTTAACGATCTTCTGATCTGGGACAATGGACAGGCAGTCATCACCGGCTTATCCGGAAGGATTCCCTTTAACCTGGAGGTGGAAAACATCTCCATTGAAGACAGCCAGGGAGAATGGCTCAACATCAGCCAGGCCAGGCTAAGCTGGTCCTTGTCAAAACTGTTCCGGGGGAAAATTCATATTTATGAACTGGGAGCGGACCAGGTTCTGCTGAGTAAGCTGCCCTCTGCAGAGTCCCGGGGAAAGGAAAAAAAGAAGATAGACCTTGAGAATCTGGATATAAAGTGGAAATGGCCTCTTCCCTCCCTGACAGCGGAGCAGATTTATTTGTCCAGCATAATTATTTCCCAGCCTGTCCTTGATACACGGACTGAGCTGAGCCTTGAGGGAAAACTCTTTGCTGATGACCGCGGAATCACCCTGGCCGGCCTGGAATTAAACAGACTGAACCAGCCCGCTGCCCTGGTCAGCCTCCAGGCCGAGCTTAACAAAAATCCCTACAGCCTGGATCTGGACTTATCTCTTTTTGATCCTGGAATACTTAAAGACTTTATCCCCCTGGAAAACTGGCCTTCAGATACCACCCTGACACTGAAAGGGTCCGGCCCTCTTAAAACCTGGCAGGGAAAACTGAGCCTTGACGGCCGGGACAGTTTCAATGCTTCCCTTAACCTAGAAGTGGTCCGGGATGACTTCTATTTCCTGCGGACCCGCGGAGACCTGTACCTTCACCCTGAGATGCTGCCTGCCCGGGGACTGGACTTTACCAGGGATCCCTTTGAGCTTCTGATTAACATCGGCCTGGACTCTTCCAGACGCATCGCTTTGAAAAACCTGAACATTGAATCGCCAAGTCTTGTCCTCCAGTCAAAAGCTGTTTTTGATCCTGCTGACTCTGCAATTTCCGGTTCCATGGATCTGGATCTCCCTGACTTAAACCTGTTGTTCATGGATTCAGGCTTTCAATCCCGGGACGCGTTAAATATTAACACAAAATTTGAAGGAGACGTGCCTGAGCTGTCAGCCCAAACCAGGATCAGTCTGGGTGCTGTTTCCGGAAAAGGCTTGTCCGTGAAACAGGCGGTTCTGACATCTGAGTTCAAACTGAACCCCTCATCTGCTGCGTTTTATGCTGCCAGAGGGGGCATTGAATTCTACGGGTTCAATATCCGGCAATACACCAACCTGCCTCCGGATCTGTCCTTTGAATTCGACCTGCAGCATACCCTGGAAAACGTGCTTGACCTGCACAAACTTGAGCTCAGCGCCCGGGACCTGGAGGCGGATCTGGCCGGGCACATAGATTTCAAATCCCTGAAATTTTCAGGAGATCTGAATGCTTACGCCCGGGACGCGCAGCAGCTTATTCCCGGCCTGACCAGAGACTCTTTTTTTGGTGCGGATATGGATGCTTCCATTCAGGGAGGCGGGGACATCCGGGATTTCAATTACCATACCAGCGCGGATATTGTTTTTTCCGGGTTCAAGGCTGACGACCCTTATCTCAAGACCCTGGTGGGAAACCAGGCAAAACTTAAGGCAAACCTGTCTTTTGACGAGCATTTAACTCTGAATGTTTCCCGCGCGGACCTGAAGGCTGCGGAGTTTGTCTTTAACGGGTCCGGCCTTATGGACTTCAGAAACATGCAAATGGATTACACCGGGGATTTAGCAGTTGATTCCCTGGAAAAGCTGGGAAAAAAAACAGACATTGATCTCTCAGGCAGTCTTCACGCAGAACTTGGCGCTGCCGGAAAAATTACCGGACCGGACATTTCAGCAATAATCAGAGCCGGGGATTTTACCTGCAACCGGATTGAGTCTGCCGATATTACGGCTGAACTAAGCTCGTGGTTTGCTCAAGACATGCTCCAGGGCAGCTTGCAGGCATCCGCGGTCCAGGCAGGCGAACGTCTGGAACTTTTGAGCGATTTTGTTCTGAAGCCGGATCTTCTGGAAATAAATAATTTTATTTCCAGGGGCCAGGGATTCCTGATTTCGGCTGACCTGGATCTTGACCTGGAAAAGTACCTTGCCCGGGGAGACATTCACGCAAATATTTCAGAGCTTTCATACCTGGCAGACTTTCTGGCTGAAGACCTTACCGGGGCCTTGGAATCTGAAATAAATCTAAGCTCGGCCCGGAATGAACAAAACATCTCATTTTCCCTTACCGGAAAAAATCTCGAGTATGAAGACGTCATCCTGTCCGGACTGAAAGCCGGTGGCCAGGTGGATCATCTCTTTACCGGAGGAGGGTTTCAGTCAGAAGCACTTCTCTCGGGAATCACGGCACCTCATACTGAAATCGACCATCTCACCATCAATATCGCAGGAACCAGGGATAAAATTGACTACAAGGCCGTGCTCTCAGGACAGGCTGTCCATCCCCTGGATCTTTCCATGAAAGGCAGTCTTGCCGCCAGTAAATCAGGATTTCTTCTTGATCTCGCTGAGCTTCACGGAGTATTTGCCCATGAACACTTTGAACTGAAGTCACCCCTGACCCTGACGCACTCGCCTGAACAATCGTCACTTGAACCTTTCAGCTTTGTTTTCGGATCAGGCAGCATAACCGGAGAGGCGGATTTAACACCTGGAGAAGCAAACGCCTTTTTGGGCGTTCAGGGACTGGAAATCATGGACCTTCCCGTAAAATACTTTGACCATATCCTGGGTGTCATGGATTTCAATCTTCATCTGTCCGGAAGCCCGGAAAATCCTGTTTTAAAAACAGAGCTTAATATTGAGAAGCTGAGTCCGGGAGCTTCGCACCTGGAGATTCCCCGGACCCTCAACCTGAATGCCAGAGGATATCTGGACTCCGGACAGGCTACCATAGAGGCATCTCTGGGGGATAAAAAGGCTGATCTGGCCAGAGTGAACTTCTGGCTGCCTCTGCATTTAAGCCTTAAACCTTTTGCCTTTTCCCTGTCTCATCCCCTTCCGCTGTCAGGAGAAATCAAGTCAAACCTGGAACTGGAAACCCTGGCCAGACTTTTTTTACCTCCGGACCAGCTCCTGACCGGACATTTCAGCTCGGATTTTCTCATCTCAGGCACTCTGGAAAAGCCTCTGTTTCAAGGAGCAGCAGAAATTACACAAGCCTCTTATGAACACCTGGAAACAGGATTATATATTACTGACCTAAATATAAACGCCAAAGCAGATCAAACCAGGATACTTATTCCGGAAATAAAAGGTTCAGACGGATTAAAAGGCCGGGTTCAAGGATCAGGCCGTATTGACCTTGATCCCTCCGGAAATATTCCCTTTGATTTGCAGATAAACTTCAATGACATGAGAATCATGAACCATAAGCTGGCAATAGTCTATGTGAACAGCGCAGACCTGGAGGCCTCCGGCAACAGGTCCGGAGCCACGGTTTCCGGACAGGTTCTTTTTGATTCCGTGGAAGCCGGCCTTCCTGAACAAACTCCGCCCGAGGTGGTTGACTTAAACGTCACTGAAATAAATAATGGTCAGGATCAGGAAGACATTAAGCAAGCTCCTTCAGGCACTTCGTATCCGATTAACCTGGATATCGGGCTTGATTTTCCATCCAGGGTGTACGTGCGGGGAAGAGGACTGGATTCCGAATGGATGGGCAAACTCAATGTTTCCGGGCAGGCAGCAGCACCTGCTGTACAGGGCAGCCTGAATATAGTCCGGGGCCGCCTGGACTTCCTTGACCGCCGGTTCAATCTGAACAGTGAATCCTATATACATCTGGACGGAACTGCTCCGCCTGATCCATATATAGATATCAAAGCAGAATACAGCCGGAAAGACATAGTCATTAACGCACGGGTTTATGGTCCGGCCCTTGAACCTGAGATTGAATTATCATCAAACCCTCCCATGCCCCAGGATGAGATCCTGGCCTGGATCCTGTTCGGCAGAGATTTATCCAGCATCAGCCCGTTTCAGGCCTATACACTGGTCAACGCCGCCCGGAATCTGACACTGGGTGAAACCGGTCCGGATTTAATGGGCAGGCTCAGGGATTTTATCGGAGTAGATGATATTACGGTCAGCATGGATCCTGATGAGGGAGGTACTCAGTTCGGTCTGGGGAAATATGTGAATGAAAAGGTTTACCTGGAAGTCCAAACAGGCACTGAACCCGGTTCTGATTCCGTATCAGTGGAGGTTGAGCTTACCCCGCGCATCAGCCTGGAAAGCAGCGTGGAATCCGACAGCGGCAGCGGCATTGGAATATTCTGGAAATATGATTATTAACCGGCAAAAGTAAAGCCGGACCCTGGGTCCGGCTTTACTTTTGCGCGACCTGTTTATTTTTTTCCGGCCATCAAGCTTTTTCAACTTTAACAAAATGTTCCTGCAGAGATAATCCTCCTCCTGCCTTGCTCCACTTGTCCAGACCTCCGACCATCAGCCTGTGGTCTGCCACACCTTTATTCCTGGCTCTGGTTTCCGCGGGCACTCCGCTGTTAAAACCGTGGACCATAAAGGCTGCTTCAGGATGAATGAACTCGGTTACAAAGGCCCTGGTCTGTGCGGAATAGCCATTGTTTCCAGATACTCTGACCAGGTCACCATTCTGGATCCCCA
Organism: Desulfonatronovibrio sp.; assembly: GCA_046496945.1. Lineage (GTDB taxonomy): Bacteria > Desulfobacterota > Desulfovibrionia > Desulfovibrionales > Desulfonatronovibrionaceae > Desulfonatronovibrio. The sequence continues at coordinate 23,027 of JAWOGL010000046.1, read as the reverse complement.
TCTCCTCAGCTTTATCCCTGTTTATCCAGATCACATTCTCTGACATCTGTTCATGCAGGATGGGATTATTCATGGTGTGCCCCTGTGTATGCACCCCGCAACGGCCAAAGGCGATCCTGAATTGTCCTTCTTCTGGAACCGGCTTGTCTTCATAGGGTTTAAGGGACTCAACACCATTTTCCTCCAGTTTGGAGGAAATAATCTCAATTTTGCCTGAGGGTGTTTTAAATTTTATATTTTCGCGATCAAAATATATAGGTTTTTCAGTCAGGCTAACCAGCCCGGTTGCTTCAAAATCTTCAACCTTGACTCCGGTTCCTTCCAGCTGAAATTTCCAGATATCTTCAATGTTGTCGAATGCCAGCTTGTCAATGCCCATTTTTTTGGCAATTCCGCACAGTATTTCCCAGTCAGCTTTAGTATCAAGTGATGGTTCCAGGGCACGCTTTCTTACAAAAAAATACGGCTTTAAGCCGTTTTTACAGGCCATGATACTTTCTCTTTCCAGATATGGCGACATGGGCAGTACCACATCGGAATTCCAGGCGGTGGTGGACCATGAAAAGGTGACGGCCACCATAAGGTCCAGTTTTTCAAATATTTTCTTCATGGCTTCAGGATCGGGCATGGCCATCATAGGATCGTGCCTGTGTATGATATATGCTTTTACAGGATAGGGATCTTCTGATTCAATCGCCCGGAAGGCCAGATTAAGCAGGCCCGGGCCGGCATCAAAATGGGTGTATTTCCAGCCGACTCCGTCGGCTCTCTTGTCTTCGGGCTTGGAAAATTGCCCGGCAAGAGAGTTAAGGCCTTTACGGTCACAATCACCTGGCTTGGCCAGCAGGGGAAGTCCGCCTTTGGTGCCGATGCTTCCCAGCAGGGCGTTGATGATATAAGCGGTCCTGGCCACATAAAAAGAATCTCCATACCTGGCTGCCATCCATCCAGGATGCCAGAGTACTGCGGGCTTAGCTTTAGCCAGCTGGGCGACAAAGGTTTTCAGAGCTTCAGCACTGACTCCTGTTTTTTCAGCTGCCCATTCCGGAGTATAATCACTGACAAAGGCTTTGAGCTTATCAAAGTCTTCCATGTATTTCTGAACATATTCTGTATCATACAGTTTTTTATTTATGAGCTCATTAATAACCGCCAGGTTAAAAGCATAGTCTGTTCCCGGACGGATCTGAAAATAATTATCTGCCTTGCCTGCTGATATGCTGGCCCGGATATCGATAACTGTGAGCTTGGCCCCTGCTGCCATGCCGTCAAGAACAGAGTTGACTTCTCCCACATTAATGGCTTCAAAGACATTTCTGGTCTGCAGCACTATATGCCTGGAGTTTTTATAATCATAGACCACCCCTTTTCTTCCAAGTCCTGTAAGAGACTGGTTGGCATGATGAACATTACGGCCACAGGTTACGTCATGGTTACAGTAGTTGGGAGAACCCAGGGCCTTTACAAACGCCTTATTCATGTCGGCAAAAGGTCCGGAATGATCAGACCAGAGAACTGATCTGCCCCCATGTTCGTGGATAATACCTTTTAGTTTTTCAGCTACATATTCAAAGGCTTCTTCCCAGGTAACTTTCCGCCACCTGCCTTCCCCTCGTTTACCTTCACGGATAAGTGGATGTCTGATCCTGTCTGAGTCATTCAGAAGTCCCGGGCCGGCCGCTCCCCTGGCGCACAAAGCGCCTTTAAGAGCGGTATGAGGATTGCCCTGAATAAATTTAATCTTATCATCTTTCAGATCCACCTGAACAGGACATCTCACTGTACACATCCCGCAAACACTGAAAACACTATCGGTAGTCATAGATTCCTCCCTCTTTTTTTATTCAGTTAGCAAAACCAGAAATTTATGACAAGTAAAAAATTAATTTGGGAAAAAAGTATCAAGCATTTTTTTCTTGACATAAACTTGCAATCAAGGTTTATATTCGAAATTGTTTAAATAAGCTGTTGATTTGCTTTTGTAACTTTAATTATCAAGGAAGTGCATTGTTATGAGTTTCACATGGCTCCACTTTGCCGTTATTCTTTTCTTTATCCATGGGATTATATTTGCTGTAGCCCCTTTTATACTTTCCATCCTTGTTTCCCCAAAAGCAAAATCGTCTGAGCTTTTTATGCCATACGAATGTGGTATGTCTCCTTATGGGTCGGCATGGGTAAAATTCGGCATCAATTATTACTTTTACGCCCTTCTATTTCTGGCTTTTGACGTGGATGTACTTTATCTCTTTCCGGTTGCAACATATTATGCTGAAGCCCAGGGCGTGGTGCCTTTTATCAAGCTTTTTATTTTCATAGTTATTCTTTTCGCCTCTGTGTTATATTTCTGGAAAAAAGGAGTCTTTACATGGCCCAAGAGAATCAAGTTCTGAACCTGCGAACTGCTGACACAGAAATGGACCAGCCCATCATCAATATGACTCTGGTCCAGAAATATATGGATATCTGCCGGTCAATGTCCCTGTGGCCCATGACTTTCGGTCTGGCCTGCTGCGCCATTGAAATGATGGCCATCGGCATGGCCAGGTTTGATGTAGCCAGGTTCGGAGCAGAGGTCTTCCGCCCTTCTCCAAGACAGTCCGATCTCATGATAGTGGCCGGGACCGTATCCAGAAAAATGGCCCCCATGATTGTCCGCCTTTACGAACAGATGCCGGCCCCCAAATGGGTTATCGCCATGGGCAACTGCGCTATTTCCGGGGGCCCTTTCCGCTTCAAGGACCAGTACGCAATAGTGGAGGGAGTAGACATGCTCATACCCGTAGACATCTATGTTCCAGGCTGCCCTCCAAGGCCGGAGGGACTGCTGGAAGGTCTTTTCCAGCTCCAGAAAAAAATCACCGGCAGACGCTGGTGGCCACTGCCCCGGGGAGACCAGAAATGAACAATGCCTCATCTCATCCTCAACTTATTCAGGACTGCAGTGCCTGTGCTGATCAAAAGGCCCGGGGCTGCGCCGCGGATATATTTCTGCGGCCGGATGATATTTCGCGGGCTGCGGTCAATCTGAGCAAAGCAGGCTATTTCATCGAAGACATATCCTGCGTGGATACGCGGGAAGGCTTCCTGCTGGTTTATCATTTTGACCGTTTTCAGGCGCACCATAGAGTCAGTCTCAGAATTCTGATCAGTAAAACCAGTCCGGAGATTCCCTCTATCTCTGAAACCTATCCCGGTGCTGACTGGCATGAAAGGGAGTGTTTTGATTTTTTCGGGGTCAAGTTTACAAATCATCCTAACCTTATTCCCCTGCTCCTGGACCCGGAACATGACGGCCCTCCTCCCCTGATCAAAAAAGAAAAAGATCTTAAAGATATGCATGAACTCTACCCCGGATGGACAACCGAAACAATAAGTCCGGACAGTCCGCGGTTTTCCGAGGCAATCAACCATACTCCAACCCCGGGACAGCAGGAACAGCTATGAATCTGGACTTGAAACTAGACACGGCAGGCGATTTTTACGCCAGGAAATTTCAGCCCACCAGACGCCAGGATACCCTGATTTTGAACATGGGTCCGCAGCACCCTTCAACGCACGGGGTTCTGCGCGTCCTGCTGGAGATCGATGGTGAATACATTGTCAGAGCGGAACCGGTTCTGGGTTATGTCCACCGCATGCATGAAAAAATGGCTGAAGTCAGGACCTACGCCCAGTACCTGCCCAACATGGGCCGCACTGATTATCTGCACGCCCTGGCCTGGAACTGGGCTTATGTGGGGGCCGTGGAAAAACTCATGGATATCCGGGTTCCGGAAAGGGCTGAATTTATCCGGGTCATTACCTGCGAGCTGAACCGCATTAATTCCCACCTTTTGTGGTGGGGGGCGTATCTTCTGGACCTGGGCGCTTTCACTCCCATAATGTACGCCTTTGCCGACCGGGAAAAGGTGATGGATATCCTCCAGAGAATAACCGGTTCAAGACTTACTTACTGCTATTACCGCTTTGGCGGAGTCAGCGCTGATATTGACGAAAGATTTATCTCTGAGGTCAGGGAATTCTGCCGGGGCATGGAGGAACGGCTGAAAATCTTCAAGGATCTTGTTACTGACAATATTATCCTTCGCAGCAGGGTGGAGGATATCGGAGTAATAGAAAAGCAGGTCTGCCGCGGATACGGGGCAACCGGGCCGGTGCTGAGAGGATCCGGCATCAGCCATGATACCAGAAAGTCTGAACCTTATTCTGTTTATGAGCGTTTTGACTACAATATTCCCGTCTATGAACAGGGAGACGCCCTGGCCAGATACATGGTCCGCATGGAGGAAATCCGGCAAAGCATCAGCATAATCATGCAGGCCCTGGACCAGCTTCCCCGGGGAGAGTATATCAATCCCCTGGCTCCCCAAAGACCGAGTCCTCCCAGAGGAGATATATATTTTGCAGTGGAAAGCGCCCGGGGCAAGGTGGGCCTGCATCTGGTCAGCAACGGAGGGACCCATCCCTACCGCCTTAAATTACGGTCGCCCAGTTTTTCCAACCTGAGTCTTTTTGCTGAGGTATCCGCGGGCACACTTATTTCAGATGCGGTAAGCATCCTGGGCAGCCTGGACCTGGTAATTCCGGAGATAGACAGATGATGGAATCAATCCCTACCCAGTTGATAATCATCGGCATCGGACTGGCAGTAATCATGGCCTTTATCGGTCTTAACGGTCTGGTGCTGGTTTACCTTGAACGTAAAGTGGCCGGTTTTATCCAGAGAAGGCCCGGACCCTACGAAGTTGGTCCCCAGGGCATTCTGCAGCCTCTTGCTGACGGACTCAAGCTTGTAGGCAAACAGATGTTTACCCCCAGAGGCGCTGACGCTTTCCTTTACTGGCTGGCCCCAGTGCTCTCCATGGCGCCCGTGCTGGTCTGTTTTGTGGCGATTCCCTTTGGTCCTCACCTGAGCATATTCAAGGACCTCAACGTGGGCCTGCTTCTGATCCTGGCCTTTTCCGGGATAAATGTTCTGGCCCTTTGTCTGGCCGGGTGGGCTTCACAGAACAAATACTCCCTTCTGGGAGCCGCCAGGGACATCTCCCAGTCCGTGGCTTATGAAATACCTCTTCTTCTGTCGGTACTGCCCGTGGTCTTCATAACCGGGACGTTCAATCTTTATGAAATATCCGCGGGTCAGGGTTCCTGGCCCTGGCAATGGCATCTGGCCACTCAGCCCCTGGCCTTTGTCATCTTTTTTATCTGCGCCCTGGCTGAAACCAACCGGGCTCCTTTTGATCTGCCTGAAGCTGAAAGCGAACTTACTGCCGGATTCCATACTGAATATTCCGGCATGGGCTTTGGTGTATTTTTTCTGGCTGAATACGCGTACATGATCATAGCCTGCTGCGTGGCAACCGTGCTTTTTCTGGGCGGATGGAACGGGCCGGTCATATCCGGATGGTGGTGGTTTCTTGTTAAAGTATATCTGCTGCTTCTGGTCATGATGTGGTTCAGATGGACATATCCCAGAGTACGCTTTGATCAGCTTCTCAACCTGTGCTGGAAGTGGCTCATCCCCCTGACAGTCATCAACCTTTTAATCACCGCTCTGATGGTGGCCCTATGATTAAAACCCTGCGCCAAGCCGTCACAGGAGTCTGGAGCATGCTTGTCGGTCTCAAAGTAACCGGCAGAAGTTTTTTCCAGCCCCAAATCACAGTTCATTATCCCAGAAATACTGTTGAATCTCTGGAAGGATACAGAGGGCATATAGAACTGGTCCCGCAGGAAAAAGATCCTTACCAGTCAAAATGCATTGCCTGCGGCACCTGTGTACTGCTCTGTCCGTCTCAGTGCATTTCCCTGAGGGTAGATAAAAGAAATCTTCCCCGGAAGGTAAACCGGTCCGGACATCCCGGCATGAAAGAAATGCCCCTGGACCTGAAACACAAACACGTCCATCCTGAAAAAATGGATAAAAAGCCCCGTTATTTTCATCTGGATTTCAATTACTGCAGTCTATGCGGCTTATGCGTCCAGAACTGTCCGACCGGGGCGCTGAGATTTTCCAGTGATGTGTATCTGGCCGGATACAGCAGAAAAGAATTTGAATATGATCTGTTAGCCAGACTAAACTATCAGGCCCAAAAAAAGGAGAGTTGAATGGAAAACCTGGCATATATAGTACTCTTCGGTCACATAGCATTCATTGTGGTCGGGGCCCTGATGACCGTTTTGTCCCAGAGCCTGGTCCGGGCCCTGGTAGGGCTTATCCTGACCCTTTTTGGTGTAGCCGGTCTTTACTTTCTCATGGCGGCACCCTTCATCGGTCTCATGCAGATCCTGATATATGTCGGCGCGGTAAGTGTGCTCATTTTTTTCGCTATCATGCTTACTCAGGCCTGGTCCGGCGGAGAGGAATCCAGACCCGGACGAACCGGAAGAATCAAGTACGCCCTTATGGGCGCGGTGGCTCCGGCCGTGTTTCTGGGCTCAGCCCTGCTCAGATCGTCTCCGCCTTCTATTTTTACTCCCGCCGAAACAGATATAAAAAACCTGGGCCGCTTTCTGCTCGAACCCTATATTCTTCCCTTTGAGCTCATATCCCTTCTTCTGACAGTAGCCATGGCCGGGGCGGTTATACTGGGCTTTGAAAGGAGGAAACAAAGATGAATCCCATGCTTCTTTATCATCTGGTTGCCCTGTTTCTGCTGTGTACCGGTCTTTTCGGAATTATGAACAGAAAAACCCTGGTGGGCATGATCCTGGGCATCGAACTCATGCTCAATGGAGCAGGCCTGAGCATCATGGCTTCTGCCCAGCTGACGCCCACTCCCAACGAAATCGGGCAGATCGGAACACTTCTGGTAATGGGCATCGCCGCTGCCGAGGCCACTCTTCTTCTGGCCATACTGCTGGTGGTCTCCAGAAGATTCAAAAGCGTTTCCCCTGATAAATTAACCACAATGCGAGGATAAGCATGGCTGAGATTATCTCCTCCTATTACCTGCTCCTGCCCATGGCCATCACCTTTGCCGCTCCGTTTGCCATCTGGCTTTTCCGCAGCAACATCAACCAGCGCGAGGCAATATCCCTGGCAGCCGGAGGAGCAACTTTTCTGTCTATTTTATATCTGGTTCCCAAGGTACTGGAAGGAGCAATATATAAATGCGTTTTGTTCACCATCCTTCCCGGAATCACCGTATCCTTTGCAGCGGACGGACTGTCTCTTATATTCGCGCTTATAGCTTCATTTTTATGGATTCTGGCTACCAGCTACAACATCGGATACATGCGCTCTCTCAACGAGCATGCCCAGACCAGATATTATTTCTGTTTTGCCGTAGCCATTTTCGGAGCCATGGGGGTAGCCCTGAGCGCCAACATTTTCACCCTTTATCTGTTTTACGAAATAATCACGGTATTCACATATCCCCTGGTCGCCCATCATCAGGATGATGATGCCTACAGCGGAGCCAGGAAATACATTATTTACCTCATGGGTACTTCCAAGCTTTTTCTTCTCCCGGCCATGATCATGACTTATGTGCTGGCCGGTACCCTGGACTTTCATCTGGGAGATATAAGTCAGGGTATTTTTCCTGATGACGCGCCGGCTGGATGGGTTATTCTGACCTATATCCTGTTCATTGCCGGACTGGCCAAGGCCGCCATTATGCCCCTGCACAACTGGCTGCCTTCAGCCATGGTCGCCCCCACCCCGGTGTCTGCCCTGCTGCACGCCGTGGCGGTTGTTAAGGCCGGAGTGTTCTCCATAAGCAGGATCATACTGTCTGTATTCGGCGTGGATACCATGGAGGCTCTGAATCTGGGCATTCCTCTGGCCTATCTTGCGGCCTTCACCCTGGTTATGGCTTCAGTAATCGCCATGACCAAGGACGATCTCAAAGCCAGGCTGGCCTACTCCACAGTGAGTCAGCTGTCATATGTCGTCATTGGAGTAGCCATGCTCACCCCCCTGGCCATAACCGGGGGCAATCTGCATATAGCCCATCACGCTTTCAGCAAAATCACCCTGTTTTTTGCGGCCGGATCCATATATGTAGCTACCCACATAAAAAAGATCAGCCTGCTTTCAGGCATGGCCAGGCAGATGCCCTGGACTTTTGGAGCTTTTTCCGTGGCAGCCCTGAGCATGATCGGAGTTCCTCCTGTGGCCGGTTTTGTAAGCAAATGGTACCTGGTCAACGGCGCCTTGAGCGCGGGCCAGATTCCCCTCATGATCGCCCTGCTCATCAGCACCCTGCTTAATACTTATTATTTTGGACAGATAATCTATAAGGGATATTTCGGAGAACCGGCACCGGGAATCAATCTTGAAGACTACAGGGAAGCCCCGCTTTGCATGGTGGTTCCCCTTTGCGTTACCGCGGGCATTTCAGTTTTTCTGGGGCTCTACCCTCAGGTATTTCAAGATTTTATCAAGGTATTAGGAGGATAGGAAATTGCTGAATCATCTTCAGGAAAGTCTGGGCCGTTTTTTTGCTTCAGCCAGAAGAAATTCCAGGTTCTATTTTAACCTGTTCAAGGCTTTTCTGGGACTGACCATTTTACTGAACATCTTCATCGGTCCCCATCACCCGCATTTTATCATTGATCATCTGCCTGGATTCTTTGCTGCCTTCGGACTCATTGCAACCTTTTTGCTGGGCAGACTCAGCAAAGGCTGTGCTCATAAATTCCTGGGCAAAGACGAGGACTATTATGAACGAGATTAGCACTTTCATCCATCCGGGCCTGTTTTTCTTTGCCCTGGCTGTCATTCTTGTCTTCTGGCCGGGCAAAAACAATTCCTGGAAATACCTTCTGCCCCTGCCGGGTATCCTGGCTTTTATGGCTGTTTTGGGCATGAGTTCCGGAACATACGGCGAGTTCAATTACCTGGGGGTCGACATGGTCCTGGGCAGGGTGGACACCCTGGCTGTAGTATTTGCCCACGTCTTTGCCCTGCAGGCGGTTATCGGCTTCATATACGCATGGCATGTCCAGGACAGGGCACAGCACATATCAGCGGCCATGTATATTACCGGCGCTTTCGGCTGTGTGTTTGCCGGGGACTATCTGACCCTGTTCATATTCTGGGAAATAATGTCGGTGGCCTCAACCTTTCTGGTCTGGCTTAATAGAAGCAAAAAGTCTGTGGCTGCCGGGTTCAGGTACTTTCTCTTCCATACCCTGGGAGGTCTGTTCCTGCTGGGAGGACTGCTGCTCAGATACTGGGACGTGGGCACCTTTGCTTTTACTCCGGTTGATCCATCCATAGCCCGGTATTATGATTATCTGATTCTCCTTGGCTTCGCGGTCAACGCAGCGGTGATTCCTCTGCACGCCTGGCTGCCCGACGCCTATCCCAGAGCGACCATCACCGGCGCTGTTTTCATGAGCGCCTTTACCACCAAAACCGCGGTCTATGTCATGGCCAGGGGGTTTGCCGGATTTGAAATCCTGGCCATCATGGGCGTGCTCATGACCATATACGGAGTTTTTTACGCCACCATAGAAAACAATATCCGTCGTATCCTGGCCTACCATATCGTGTCTCAGGTGGGCTTCATGGTGGCCGGCATAGGCATAGGTACCGCCATGACCATAAACGGTGCCTGCGCTCACGCCTACGCCCATATTGTTTACAAAGGTCTTTTGTTCATGGGTACAGGCGCGGTTCTGTACACAGCAGGAACTGCCAGGCTCACAGAGCTGGGCGGGCTGGTCTCCAGAATTCCCCTGGTATTCATCGCCTATATCATAGGAGCCATCTCCATATCCGGATTTCCCCTGTTTTCCGGCTTTATAAGCAAGACCATGACCATAGAAGGGGCTGCCCAGGCCCACCGGTACTGGCTGGCCCTGGGCATGGAACTGGCCACGGTGGGAACGTTTCTTTCCGTGGGACTCAAGCTTTCCTATTTTGCTTTTTTTGCCAAGCCGGACAGCACCAGAGAACTCAGGCCAATTCCCGGAAATATGTATGCGGGCATGGCCATAGCCGGCCTGATTTGCTTTGTGCTCGGCGTATATCCTCAGCTGCTCTATGATCTTCTGCCCTATGAAGTCACCTTTGTGCCTTATTCAGCCTGGAGCGTGCTCATGACCCTGCAGCTCATGGGCTTTGTGGGCCTTGGATTCTACCTGCTGCGCCATAAGCTCAAACCTGAAAACAAAATCAATCTCGACTTTGACTGGTTTTACCGCAAAGCCGGCAGTATTGGCCTTTCTCTGGCCAGAAATCCTGTGGAGAAAACTGACAACATCTGGACCACTGTGTATTCACGCATCGGCCTTAAGGGTCTCATGGGCATGGCCAGAGGGTCATCAGAGTTCGACCGCGAGGATATTGACAGGGTTGTTGACGGCACTGCTTACGGAGTCATGAAAATAGGAAGAAACATTAACCGGACCCAGACCGGATACATTCAGGATTATCTGGGGGTAGCCGTTTTTGTGGGCCTTATTGTCGCGGCAGTTGTATTTTTCTTCTAAATTTTAATTTTTTGGCAACTATTCCCCACATACGGAATATGGCAATTTAACGGCACTGGATTCCGGCTTTCGCCGGAATGACGGAAAAGCTCAACAACCTTCTTTAACCGTCACCCCGGACCAGATCCGGGGTCCAGGTCTTCTTGTTCGAACATGGTGAATAGTTACATTTTTTATATATAAATATTCAAAACCGCTGGAGCCAATACCAATGAATTCAAGCTGGCCGGTACTGAGTACCTTGATTTTCTTCCCCCTGGCAGCCTCTTTGCTGCTGATCTTTGTGCGCAGGGAAATCGCAGTGCGTCAGATCTCCCTTGGGGTGGGCATAATTGAAATTCTTCTGGCCCTGCCGCTTCTGCAATTCAAGCTTGGTTTTGCTGATTTCCAGTTTGTGGAATTCATTCCCTGGATTCAGCACTGGAATATCAATTACCACCTTGGAATTGACGGTATAAGTTACCTTCTTGTCCTGCTTACTGTCTTCCTGCTGCCCTTGTGTGTCCTCTGTTCCTGGACCTATATAGGCAAGCGCATAAAGGAATTCCATATCTGCATGATGCTCATGACCGCGGCCTGTATAGGCGTATTTGTGGCTCTTGATTTTGTCCTTTTTTATATCTTCTGGGAAGTAATGCTCATACCCATGTTTCTGCTCATAGCAGTCTGGGGCGGACCTGAAAAAAAGTACGCGTCCATCAAATTTTTTATTTACACCCTGGCCGGAAGTACCCTGCTGCTGGTGGCTATTGTTGCCTTCTACGTTGCCGGAGGAACTTTTTCTATCCCTGAACTTATTGCCCAGGACTTTTCCTTCAAGTTTCAGGCGTGGACCTTTCTGGCCATGGCCCTGGCTTTTGCCATCAAGGTGCCCATGTTTCCGTTTCATACCTGGTTGCCCGCCGCCCATGTCCAGGCCCCTACTGCAGGTTCGGTGCTGCTGGCTTCAGTCCTGCTCAAGATGGGCACCTATGGATTCATCAGATTCTGTCTGTCCATGACTCCGGAGGCCAGTGTGTATTTCGCTCCTCTTATGATCGGCATTTCAGTGGCCTCCATTATTTACGGAGGACTGGTAGCCCTGGGCCAGAGCGACATGAAAAAACTTATTGCCTATTCTTCGGTAGCCCATATGGGATTTGTTACTCTTGGAATTTTTGTTCTGAATCTCAAAGGTCTGGAAGGTGCGGTCATCCAGATGATCAATCACGGTATAACCACAGGCGCGTTATTTATGCTGGTAGGGCTCATTTACGAACGCAGTCACAGCCGTGAAATCAAAGACAACATGGGCATTGCCAAGTTTCTGCCGGCATTTGTTTTCTTTTTCGGACTGTTTTCCCTGTCCTCGCTGGCCTTTCCAGGCACCAACAGTTTTGTGGGCGAAGCCCTGGTGCTCATAGGGGCCTTTGAACACAGCCTTGTCATCGGACTTCTGGGTGTGCCGGGCGCCCTTCTGGCGGCGGCTTACATGCTCAGACTTCTCCAGAAAATTGCCTATGGACAGCCTGAAGTGGAGAAGGCCCGTCAATGGAAAGACCTTAATTTCAGGGAGTGGGCCTACCTGCTGCCTCTGGGAGTTCTGGTTCTTTATATTGGACTGGCTCCATCCCTGGCCCTGAGAACCATGACCGCGTCCATTGAAAAAGTTATTGGGTATACCAGGCCCACAATAATAATGACTGACACATTAAATAAAGAAATCAAAGCATCTGATTTCCTGGAACGCAGAAACCTGACTTTTAGATATTAATTCAGAACAAGTACAGGTGATGCCTGCCGGAAAACTTCATCAGCAGCGCGGGAGACTTTTTCTGCTGTCTAAAGATGGAACCCGGCTGTCAAGCCTTGAGAAGTATAAAAGGAGATAAGCCTTGCTCAACTTCAATGTCCAACTCATCCTGCCGGAACTGTACATGGTGGTTCTGCTCTGTGTTCTGTTTGCCCAGAGCATAAGCGAGAAAATCAAGCACATGACCGACTGGGTGCCATACGCCGCCTTTGCCGGAGTTTTTATCTCCCTTTTTTCCTTTGGTCAGGCTGACGTCATGTTCTATAATACATATAAGATTGACGGACTGTCCCAGTTCTTCAAATTTACTGTATTTCTGGGCCTGGCCATATGCAGTGCCAATGCGGTCCGCAACTCCACTCTGGGCAAAGTAAACCGGGCTGACTATTTCTTTTTCATGTTCATGAGCTCTTTTGGCCTGCTCCTTCTGGCAAGCACTGTGGAGCTGTTCACTATATATATTGCTCTGGAACTGGCTTCCTACAGTCTGTATATCCTTCTTCCCCTGAGAAACAAAGAGCCCAGGGCAGTGGAAGCCACCATCAAGTATGCCCTGTTCGGGGCAGTGGCTACAGCCATTGGTCTTTACGGCATTTCATATATTATCGCCGGACAGCACACCACCTATCTGCACGCTCTGGCCACCATGGACTGGACCTTTGCCGGCCAGCCCCTGGCCCTGGTGGGACTGGCCATGTTCTTTATCGCTTTTATTTACAAACTGGCCCTTTTTCCTTTCCATTTCTGGGCTGCTGACGTGTATCAGGGAGCCAGCAACGAAACCGCTGCTTTTGCCGCGACCCTGCCTAAGCTGGGAGCAATTGTAATCATGGTCAGGCTTATGGCTTTTATGCCCGGAATAGAACTTAAAACCATGCTGGCCATATTTGCCGCCTTATCCATGACCATAGGCAATCTGGCAGCCCTGAACCAGCGCGATATCAAGCGGCTGCTGGGTTATTCCAGTGTTTCCCATGCCGGGTTTATCATGCTGGGTCTGGTGGCCGGGGGAAGCTACGGGCTGGCTGCGGCTTCGTATTACGCCCTGGTCTACATGGTCATGAACCTGACTATTTTCTGGGTTATAACCAGGCTGTCTGAAAACGGACGAAATGTATACGTCAATGACCTGCGCGGACTGTACAAGTCCTCACCTGTTATGGCCTTTGTACTCGCGGTGGCGGCCTTTGCCCTGGTAGGTCTTCCCCCCACGGCAGGCTTCACTGGAAAGCTTTTCCTGCTGAATTCAGCCTGGGCTGAGGGTTTTTACTGGCTGGTTGTCGTGGCCGCCGTCAATACCGCCCTTGCTGTTTATTATTATCTCAACCTGGTAAGGCACGCTTACACCCTTGATCAGATTGTCCCGGCCCGGCTGGAAATTTCGTCATCAGGCGCTTCCATAGCAGTAGCCCTGGCCCTGGGCGTGCTGTATTTGGGACTTCTGCCCCAAAATATTTTCAATCTGCTTATGAGAGCAAGCAATTATCTTTTGTACTGAAATCTTATTTAACTGTAAAAAATCCTTATCCCTGGGACATTCAAAAATATTTATAATTTCTATAATACCAATCAGGGGCACAATTTAGGAGGTGTAACCATGAGCAATTATTTCATTAAAATTGACCAGAAACGGTGCATAAGCTGTAAGGCTTGCGAAGTGCACTGTAAGGCTAAAAACCAGGTCCCGCCCGGGGCAAAACTTGGCCAGCTAATCTCTGTAGGTCCGGTAAAACAGAAAGAACAGCCAAGGTATCTGACCCTTTTCATGCCCTGCTTCCACTGCGAAAACCCCTGGTGTGTTTCCGCCTGCCCCACCGGCGCCATGACCAGACGCGAAGAAGATGGGATTGTTTTTGTAGATCAGGAACTGTGCGTGGGATGCAAGGCCTGTATCCTTGCCTGTCCCTGGAAAATCCCCCAATGGGATGAAATAAACGGAAGAGCGATTAAATGCGATTACTGCAGGGACCGAATTGATGAAGGTCTTGATCCGGCTTGCGTTACCGGGTGCACTGCCCACGCCCTGTCTTTTGTCAAACCTAATGAAGCCTCATCCAGGACCAGGTTTGATTATGCCGCGCATATTCTTTTATCTGAACAGGAAAGAGCTTAATCTTAACATTTTAAAGGGGGAATTATGTCCAAAAAACTTTTACTTATCTCTTTCACGGCAGTGATGCTGCTTCTGGTAGCCCTGGCAGGTCCCGGCTGGGCAGACCGTCTGGCCGAAGGTATTCAGCAGGGGATTGACGCCGGTGCGATTAATGAGGCTGACGAGCCAGGATACCTTGGCATACCCGGAGGACCGCAAATAAACATGATCCTGGCCTTTTTATGGGCCATCTGGGTTGGCTGGATCTTTTCCACAGTAGGCGCCTTTGGAGGCATCATGGCCGGTATCGGACACATCACCATATACGGTCTGGGCAACTACGCCTCCAGCTTCAAGGATACCTCGCCCACCCTGAACAACTCGGTCACCGACTCCATCAGGGTGTCCAACCAGTTCATGGTCGGATTCAGCGCCCTGGTTTCCACTTTTAACTATTACAAACTTGGCCGTCTGGTCTGGCCGGTAGGTCTTTTTCTGGCCATCGGATCCATTGCCGGCAGTTATCTTATTCCCACCCTGACCGCAGGTAAAATATCCCTGAAGGAATATCTGGGATACTTCGGGCTTTTTGTTCTGGTCCTGGGCTTTTACATGCTCTGGCAGACAACACCGTCCGGGCAGAAAAGTAAAAAGAAAGCCAAGGAAGCAGCCCAGGCATTTGAAGCCACCATGAAAAGGAAGAAAGCGGGTGAGGCGGTTGACACCACAGAACTCGGAGTAAAGGTTATCTCTTTCAACCTGAAAAAGATCGCCTTTACATTTTACGGGGTTGAATTCTCTTTCAGTCCTCTGTTTCCCATTCTGGGTGGCTTTATAATCGCGGGCATAGCTTCCTTTCTGGGGGTTGGCGGCGGATTCATGCTGGTACCCTTTCTGACCAGTGTGGCCGGACTGCCCATGTATCTGGCCGCGGGAACCTCGGCCATGGCCGTTCTAATTGGTATGATCACCAGTATTATCAGCTACCTGGCAGCAGGAGTTCTGGTTTACTGGCCTCTTATCGGGACCCAGCTGGTGGGCATTTTCATAGGCTCCATGATCGGTCCCAGAACTTCACAATATATTCCTGACAAAGTCCTTACCAGAATATTTATCGTCCTGGCTTTCTATGTCGGCTTTAACTATATGGCCAAAGGGTTTCTGGGTGTTGATCTCATGAGTCTGATCACTGGGAATTAAACAGCACTAACTCTGAGCTTTATTAGATACTTACAGATAAATCGCTCAGATCTGGCAAAAAACTATTGGAAAGCTTTTTGCCGGGAATCATTCTAAAAAAGGGGTAATCCCAACGAAGCTTGGGCTTGCCCCTTTTAATTTTATAAATTGTACGATATGAAATACGTACTGACGCCTGGTAAAAACTTCAGGTACCCTGATGTCTGAATTGAATACAGGAGTAAGCACCAGGGCTCACAAGAAAAATTTTGCTTGTCAATTTGATTTCTGATGCTGAGTGCTCCGCGATAATAATTCTTTTCATAATCTCTATTCACCATTTATTATGACCAATCATACCGAGTAAAACAAAAATGTTTGAAGCTATCTGGAACCATCTCTATCTCTGGCTCGACTTTCTTCTCATCGCTCCCTTCCGGGTGTTTGAAACACCCATAACCGGATTTTTTTTCGGAAACTTTGTGCTTTGCCTGTGGTGCGTAATCCTGGGGGAACTTACCTTTAGAATAGCCGCCAGGGCTAACAGCCGGCACATGAACAGACTAAGGGCTGAAGCGGTAAAGATGCACAACCTGTCCATCAAGGCCATCGTGGTCAAGGACAAGGAGAATTACCAGGCCTGTAACAAGCAGGCTAACGAGGCCTTTGGAAAATATTTCTTCAATATGATCACCCAGGGGGCTGCTTTTCTCTGGCCTGTACCTTTTGCTCTGGGCTGGATGTCCACAAGGTTTTCAGGCGTGGAATTTGAACTTCTGTTCCCTTTGCCCATAATCGGGAACACAGTGGGCTTTGCTGCTGTATTTATTCCCATGTATATCCTGTGCCGGATATTATGGAACAAACTTAAGCCCCATCTTTATTTTTTCAACAGGGACCCCCGGGTAGGTTTGGATGAAGGTGAAGAAGAAATGATTAAATGGGAAGACATAAATAAAAACCAGGGACTTCCTGACAGATTCTGGCAGGACCATGAAGAACCGCAACCAGTCAAAAGGTAGCACCATGCGCATCGGCAACTATGAGTTTGATGAATTTATTGAAGTGGTCAGAAACTTCCACGGCAGCCCGGCACCGGGCATAATTGTCGGTGGGTTGATGGTGGATATGGCCAGGGAGAATCTGCCCCCTGACACCATCTTTGACGCTATTGCTGAAAGCCCCAAATGTCTTCCGGATGCCATCCAGCTGCTCACCTTGTGTACTGTCGGCAATGGCTGGCTTAAAATAATCAACCTGGGAAGGTATGCATTAACCCTTTACGACAAATATAACGGCCAGGGAGTCCGGGTATATATTGACGTTGAAAAACTCAAGAAGTGGCCAGAAGTCCACGCCTGGCTCTTGAAGCTAAAACCAAAAAAAGAACAGGATTTTAACCTGCTCATGTCTCAAATCAAAGAAGCAGGTTATGGCATGTTTACAGCTGTCCCCGTACTTGTAGACCTTAACCAGCTTTCCACCAGAAAGATGCGCAAAATTGTTATCTGCCCCATCTGTCACGAACCATTTCCGGGTAATGACGGAGCAGCGTGCCGGGGATGCCACGGAGACAGCCCCTATGTGGAACAGGTTGAATGTCATCCAGAACCTGAACTAAGTAAAGTGCCTTTAAATGAAGCAGTGGGGCAAAGAGCGGTTCATGACATGACCGGCATCAACCCGGAAGCAGGCTTCAAAGGACCTGTCATCAAGAGAGGACAGGAAATCGGCATAGGCGACATGTGCAGGCTGCAGCAGATAGGCAGGCAGAATATCTACACGGATCAGGTTCCGGATGAAAAAAACTGGGTACATGAGGACGAAGCCGCCCGGAGGTTTGCAGAAGCCATGGCCGGCCCGGGAGTGTCTTTCACCCTGCCGCCCCGGGAAGGCAAAGTAAACCTCAAGGCCTGCCATGACGGCCTGCTGGTCATTAACAGGGAAAACCTCCTGGCCTTCAACCTGGTGCCCCAGGTCATGTGTGCCAGCCGTCAGAACCATATCATGGTCAACAAGGATACCATTGTTGCCGGAACCAGGGCCATTCCCCTGTATATCTCCAGAGCCGGTTACCATAAAGCCATGCAGGTGCTTGAATCATCACCTCTGTTCCGGGTTCTGCCCCTTCCGGTCCGCAGGGTGGGTCTGCTCATTACCGGCACGGAAGTCTTCGAAGGAATAATCAAGGACCGGTTTGAACCGATTATTACCGACAAGGTGCAAAAACTCGGGTCTGCGGTCAGCAAAACCATTATCAGCCCTGATAACCGGGAAAAAATAAAAGAAAGCATCAACGAGCTGTTAAGCTCAGGAGCGGACCTGATTATAACCACTGCCGGACTTTCTGTTGATCCGGACGATCTGACCAGGAAAGGCATAGAAGACGCCGGAGCCACAGACATTCTTTACGGCGCTCCCATCCTTCCCGGAGCCATGACCATGCTTACCAGAATCGACACAGTCCCGGTTATTGGAGTCCCTGCCTGTGCTCTCTACTTCAAGACCACAAGCTTTGACCTGCTTTTGCCCAGACTGCTGGCCGGGATAAAGATAACCAGGCTGGATCTGGCCCAGATGGCCGACGGAGGGCTTTGCCTGGGATGTAAATCGTGCACGTATCCTAAATGTCCGTTTGGAAAATAAAGAAGAGCTAAACTAAAAAATCAAAATGCTGAAATCATTAAAATACTTATTTGTCGGCCTGATTGTGCTGATACAGGTTCTGACTCTTTCCGCCTGCGCGGAAAATGAAGAACCTGTTGAAGTTTCCCTGGAAAAACGCCAGGAAATTTCGTTCAGACACCAGTTGCCCGCCCTGACCTATGCTTACCTGCCTCAGTACTCACATACTGAATCATTCCAGCGGCACCACAGACTGGTGGAATATCTTTCAGAACAGACCGGATTGTCCATCAGGCAGGTGTTTCCGGATACATTTGATGATCATATCAACATGTTCAGCCAGGGCAAAATAGATATTTCCTTCACCAATCCCTTTGTTTACGTCAAGCTGGCCAGTCGATACGGAGCCAAGGCTTTCGCCAGAATCATTGAACAGGATGGGAGGGCGGAATTCCGGGGCAGAATTATTGCCCGCAGGGATAATAACGAAATCCAGACTATAGAAGATTGCCGGAACAAATCATGGGTTGCGGTAGACCCTTCCTCAGCCGGAGGATATTTATTTCCTCTGGGTCATTTTGTGGATCACGGTTTGAACCTGGGCGACTTCAGTGAAGTACTTTTTGCAGGCGGCAGACAGGAAAACGTCATCCTGGGAGTATATGCGGGTCTGCATGATATAGGTTCCATCAGGGAAGGTTCTTTAAAAGTGGTCCGGGACAAAATTGACATAAACCAGATCAAGGTCATTGATAATACCAGATGGTACCCCGGATGGGTATATGCCTCCAGTCCCAGGCTGACTCCCGAGGTGGTTGATAAGATCCGCCGGGCAATGCTCAAGCTGGATTACGACAATAATCCCGAACAAAGAACAATACTTGAAGCCGCTCATTTTCTGGGTTTTGTGCCTTCAGACGATAAGGATTTCAATCCCATAAGGCAGTTAAGTAAAAAAGTAGGTTTGGAACTTGATTAAATATCTGCCCACTTTGCTGCACAGGCTCCGGTTCAGAACCAAAATCATACTTGGCGTGGCTGTCATGCTGATATTCTGCGGCCTGAGCATCGGAGTCATTCTGTCCGGCATGTCATCCAGGGCCCTTATGGAAGAAGGCAAAAAACGAGGCATGGCCCTGACCTCAGGACTGGCTTTTCGACTTGCCGAACCAATACTGGCCATGGATTTTCTGCAGATGAAGAACCTTATCGACAATGTTTACGACCAGTATGAAGATGTGATGTATGTGTTTTTGACCGATGCCAGTGATAACGTCCTGTCCCATACTTTCTCCGGAGGTTTCCCCACAGAACTTCTCCGCATAGACCCGGGACATGACCAGAATCAACCTTTGCTTCTTTCAACTGAACAGGGACTTATCTACGACTTCAGTGCCCGGATCACCCTGGGAGAACAAAATCTGGGTACTGTCCGGCTGGGTCTTTCCCGCAGGCAGATGGACGCCCAGATTCAGCGCCAGAGAATAGCCAGTTTTTTCAGCACCCTTGGTGTTGTCGCTCTGGGAGTGATTCTGGCCTTATGGTTTGCTCATACAGTTACCTACCGTCTTAACAGACTAAGGGAATCAGCAGAAGAAATAGTCAGGGGCAATCTTGACGTACACGCCGGATTTGATCTGGAAAAAAACTGCTGGGAAATAATGGACTGTAACCGCAAAGAATGCCCGGCCTACGGTGATACGCAGAGACGCTGCTGGTATCTGGCCGGCACCCTCTGCCCGGAATGCGATGAAGGTAAATATCCCTACAAGATTGAATCCTGCCGGACCTGTCCGGTTTATAAACAGAATTTTGGAGATGAAATACAGGATCTGGCCGAAGCCTTTGATGCCATGGCCATTACAGTCAAAACCCATATTGAAGAGCTTACTGAAAGAGAAAAGACCATTGCCAGGCAACAGAGACTGCTCAAAACCATCATGAACGTCACCCCGGACTTTATCACTCTGCAGGACCAGGAACTGAAGTACAAATTCGCCAGCAAGGCTTTTTGCGATTATTTTAATGTCAGGGAAGAAGAGATCATCGGCAAAACCGATTTTGAAATTTTTTCCGAACACCAGGCTGACCAGAACTATCATGAAGATATGCAGATACTTATTTCGGGCCAGCCGGTATCCAAAGAAATCACTTTCAACCGGACCGAGGGACAGAAATGGCTGCATGTCATCAAAGTCCCTGTGTATGACCAGGACGGAAGCATCATCGGCATTCTGCTCACTGCCAGAGATATTTCCATGCTCAAAAAATATCAGGAACAGCTTATCCAGTCTCAGAAAATGGAAGATCTGGGCCGCCTGGCCGGAGGAGTCGCCCATGAAATAAATACCCCCCTGGGCATTATTCTGGGCTATACCCAGCTTCTGCTGGAAGATATCAAAGATGAAAACCTGCGAAACGACCTGAAAATCGTTGAAAAACAGACCAAGGTCTGCCGCAAGATTGTGGCCGATCTGCTGGGTTTTTCCAGATACTCAAGTTCTGCCAGTGAAGAAGTGGATATCAACGAATCCCTTCATGAAGTCATCAAACTGGTGGAACACATCTTTTCCCTGAATCATATCAGGATATGGAAAGACATGGATGAAAACATACCCTCCATGACCGGTGACAAGGAAAGGCTGAAGCAGGTCTGGCTGAACCTGCTCAACAATGCCGCCGACGCCATTGGTCAGGATGGGGTGATATATCTCAAATCCAAGCTGTGCGCTCATCGCCAGAGAGTGATCGTCAGCATAGCCGACACAGGAAAAGGCATAAAAGAGGAACATCTTAATAAAATTTTTGATCCTTTTTTCACCACCAAGCAGGTGGGCAAAGGGACCGGACTGGGGCTTTCGGTTTCATTCGGGATTGTTAAAGATCACGGAGGCACGGTCTCGGCCCTGAGTCCTCCTCCTCAGGAATATCTTCCGGATGATTTCCCCAGATCAAAAAATTTCGGGCCTGGAACCGTTTTTATTATTGAGATTCCTCTTGAACATGAGGATGAAACAGAAATGGAGGAACAAAGTGGCGAACATTGCAGTACTTGATGATGTTTTTGACGCGGGTATTCTGGTCCAGAGGATCCTTACCCGGAAGGAGCACACCGTCCACCCCTTTACCGAAGAAGAAGAATTTTTATCATTCTTAAAAAAAGAAAAAATTGATCTGGCGATTCTGGATATTAAACTGAAAAAGCTCAGCGGAGTGGAAGTCCTGGAAGAAGCCAGAAAAATTGACCCTGAGCTCAAGGTGATCATGCTCACTGGTTTTCCCACCATAGAGACAGCCCAGAAATGTCTCAGGCTGGGAGCCCGGGAATATCTGGTCAAACCCATTG
This sequence comes from Desulfonatronovibrio sp., assembly GCA_046496945.1. Classification (GTDB taxonomy): domain Bacteria; phylum Desulfobacterota; class Desulfovibrionia; order Desulfovibrionales; family Desulfonatronovibrionaceae; genus Desulfonatronovibrio. The sequence goes on along the minus strand of JAWOGL010000046.1, from coordinate 1,544 downwards.
ACAAACATGAGCTGGAAGAAAAAGTGGAAATGGTTCTGAGCGGTCAGTCTTCGGAATAATGCCCATGTTCATACCACAGCTCTTCAGCTACTGGTCCAGACAGATATTTGCCCCGGGCACCCTGCTTCGTAAAAAATACCAGTACTTCAGGGATCTCCTGGCCCTGGACCGCTATTGTCTGGAAAAAATGGCGGAAATAGAAGAAATTCACTACCAGGGCATTCCATGCGATTATACCCGGATTGTCAGGCTGAGCAAAGAGCTTGACCAGGGAGTGGGCAAACTCGTCAAAAGCATAGTAGCCCTTAATCCTCTTAAGTACAGAGTGTTAAGGGATTATCACCGCAAGGTGTCATTCTATCTGGACCTGGCCCTTAATATTGATGATCCACAGACCGATCCTCCATATGCAGTGGAAATAAACGATGAACTTGAAGAAGAACTGGGAGGAGGCAAGGCCAAAAACCTGGGCCTGATAAAAAACAAAAATTTTCCCGTTCCTGGTGGATTCTGCATAACCACCCGGGCCTTTAATTCCATTATTTCCGCCAATTTCCTGCGGCCCCGGATCAATGATATCCTGAGCAGGCTCCCTCAGGATTCCTCAGAAGATTTTGAGGCTAAATGTCACGAAATACAAAGCCTTATCCTGAAAGCTGTCATTCCGGATGAAGTTGAGGAACAGATTGACAATCATCTGAAAAATTATCAGGACCGCCTGCTGGCTGTTCGCTCCAGTGCGTGCGGGGAAGACAGCAAACTCAGTTTCGCAGGTCAGTACAAAAGCCTGCTCAAGATCAGTCCTGACAATTTTATGCAGGCATACAGGCAGGTCCTGGCCAGCAAATATGCGCCTGAAGCCGTGAGTTACCGGGTTCAGGCCGGCCTTGCCGACGAACTCCTGCCCATGGCGGTGCTGGTCCTGGAAATGATTGAGGCCAGGGAAAGCGGAATAGTTTATACTTCCGGCGTCAGAGACAAGAATGAGATGGGCATATATATCGTGTCCGGACTTGGACACAGGCTGGTCAGCGGCGAGGTCAAGGCCACGGAATATTTCATAAATAAAAACCAGGGATTTGATCCCTCATCTGAACATCCTGCATATCTAAAGGATCTGTACAGCCGGGCCCTTAAACTGGAAAAAATCTTTGAAAAACCCCAGGATATTGAGTGGGCCGCGGATCAGGACAACAAAGTTTACTTTCTTCAGACCAGACCCCTGCAAGCCACTCAGCCTGATCCGGACTCGCCCGGTATCAACCTGCCTGTTCTGGCCCGGGGCGAATGGGCCGCGCCGGGCCTGGCCACCGGAAAAGTGTATATCCTGCAGTCCAGAAAGGATGTTTCCAACATCCCCCAGGGCAGTATTGTGGTAGCCGGGGGGCTTTATCCGGAACTGACGGCTGCAAGAAGCAGTCTGAGCGGGGTCATCGCCAGGGAAGGCAGCGCAGCCAGCCACTTTGCCACTATTGCCAGAGAAGTGTCCATTCCCGTAGTCCTGGAGAGGTCTCTGAAGTTGTTGAAACCCCGTCCGGGTTCCA
>JAWOGL010000051.1:0-16387 GCA_046496945.1 Desulfonatronovibrio sp. | reverse complement strand
TAATATATTTAAGAGCATAATAAGATTCATTGTGAGCAGAGTACATCAGTATCTTTATATCCTCGTAACAAGATTTTATATCTTTTACTATATCAACAGTATTTCCACCAGGCATTTTAATATCCAAAATAACTAAATCAACATTTTTATGGTCTAACAGTTGATTTCTCAATTCATTTGTAGAAGAAACTTTAAGGATTTCTGGTTTAAGTATATTTTGACGTAATATCGTTTCAAGACCAAACTTTACGATATCATGGTCATCGGCAAGAATTATTTTTGAAATTTTTTTCAAAATACACTTTAAGTTATAAGTTATGCTAAATTAACAAAAGTAAAACTAATACACCTCTATTAATTATACAAAAAAATAAGGTTACATGTAATTTCATAAAGAGAACAAAAAGAAATGGCTAAGTCCTGAATCCTCATTTTAATCTTAAATTTGCAAAATAAAATAACTTATACTGCCCAGCCACACTATTTTGACAAGTAAGCGTTTGAGTAAATTCACCTGGCGGAAAATTCCGGTTATTGTTCTGATTTCAAAGCCCTGGTCATAAGCTCTTCAACAGCAGACCCGGGATCTTTGTTCTCAAAAAGGACACGGTACACCTGACCGGTAATGGGCATGTCCACGCCCAGTTCACGGCTCAGCATGTAGACGGATTCTGTGGTCTTCACCCCTTCGGCCACTGTTCTTCTCTCAGCCAGGATATCGTCCAGAGTTTTTCCCCGGCCCAGGGCCAGGCCGACCTGGCGGTTGCGGCTGAGGTCTCCGGTGCAGGTAAGAACCAGATCACCCATGCCCGAAAGTCCCATAAAGGTTTTTTCTTTTCCGCCCAGGGCCACTCCGAAACGGCTCATCTCCACCAGACCTCGAGTAATAAGGGCTGCCCGGGCATCACTGCCAAATTCAAGGCCGTCGGAAATGCCGGCGGCTACAGCCATAATATTCTTAAGGGCCCCGCCCAGTTCCACTCCCCGAAAGTCCGCATTGGCGTAAACCCGGAAAAAATCCGTGGACATGACATCCTGCAGAGCCCGGCCAAGTTGAGTATCCTCACACCCTAGACTGACCGCGGTGGGAAGTCTTCTGCTTACCTCGCCGGCAAAGGATGGACCTGACAATACCGCGTACCTGGGATTTTTACCTGTCAGAGCTTCACTGATTACGCTGGACTGGGGTTTGAGAGTGGCAAGCTCCACTCCCTTGCTGGCGCAGATTACCACCGGGTCTGCAGGAAAAACATCCCTTAATGATTCCAGAACGCCGCGCATGAACTGACAGGGAATCACCACCAGGATATAATCACTGCCCTGAACTATCCCGCCGGCTTCGTCACTGACCATGAGTTCAGGAGACAGTTTCATTCCCGGAAGATACCAGGTATTCTCGTGCTTGACTTTGATTTCATTGACCAGTTCTTTTTCCCTGACCCAAAGCCCCACCTGCAGGCCCTTGACACAGAGCATATTGGCCAGGGTAGTGCCCCAGCTTCCTCCGCCCAGCACAGCAATTTTAGTCATTTAACTCTCCATATCAGCATATTTAAACAGCGTCTTCCCCAAAAGCGTACATCCTGCAAGCCGTTTCCGGTTAAAGAAGAGCTGTGTCCTGAATACTTGAACGGGTTCTGAAAATATTGACAAACAACGGGATTATTCTGTTTTGTTCCGACGCGTGCTGGCCTTATTACCAGGTGGTTTCTTTCATTGCCATCCATTTTGAACGTAACGGAATATCTCGGTTATCCTGCGTCTCTGAACCGGATGAAAAGGGCCATCCAGCACGCTTACCCGGCACTGGCCGCTGCTTTCATGCACGCTTTCGATATAGCGCATTACGCCGATAAAAGGGGTCTGGTCTGAATCAGTCTTTTTGACCTGGACTGTGATGGACGAGGGATCAACGCTCTGGTAGCGGGCCACATACCTGGAACCCAAAGGCTCAACAAGCATGTTCTCCGGGGTATGCATGTAGTTGCTGTTGATCATCTGGACCCTGGTAAAAGCAAAGTCATGAAAATTATCATGCAGAACATGGTCTTTACCCAGAACCATAGAAGCATCCTGAGCCTCGGCCCCGGGATGATGGATAAGTGCCAATACCATAATCAGCAAAAAAAGATAAAATTTTTTCTTCATAACCCTTTGCTGCCAAAAAAAAGAAAAACCCGTTCCCCTTGAACAGGCAGTCCTTTATTGGACTGACTAAACATGTTCAAGGGGAGCCGGGTTTAGTTTATTTATTCAAGATGCATTTCCACACGACGGTTCAAAGCCCTGCCTTGCCTGGTATCATTGTCAAACTTGGGTTTGGTCAGACCATAACCCTCTGTTTCCAGGCGGTCACTGCTGATTCCCTCATCAACCAGAAAATCGGCCACTGACTGGGCCCTTCTTTCGGACAGGTCCATGTTATATTCGGCCGGTCCGATATTGCAGGTATGCCCTTCTATTACTACTTTCTTGTCAGAACTATCCTTTATTATATCGGCTGCTTCTTCCAGCATTTCGTCATATTCAGACTTGATCGCGGCGCTGTCAAAATCAAAGTTGATATTGCTGAAAACAATCACTTCCTCGGCTGGTTCCGGTTCAGGCTTTGGTTCTGGCTCCGGTTCGGGAGCTACAGTCACAGTCCTGGTATCGTAAAAGACTCTCTCTATAAAATCAGCCCGGGCCGATTCATTTTCCAACTGTCCGGCTTGCGCCTTCACAGAACAGGAATCAAGACCAGCCAGCTCATCAACATAAGCCTTTTCCTCGTCTGTCTGGGCAAGGCTTATGAAATGAAAACAGATCCTGTTGCCGTATCTGCTGTACATGTCCTGCATCACGTCTTTGGGATGCGGGCCCAGATTGGACTCTCCATCAGTCACAACCACAACAGCCATGCGGTCCTGCAGACGCGACAGGGGACCGTCCAGTTTAATAAGTCCTGCTCCCATGGGGGTCTGCCGGCCAAATATATCAAAGTCCTCCGGGATGGCCTGAAACGCGTCGTCCATAGCCTGGCGGTTAAAACTTTTCACCGGCTGGAATTCCTTATAAATTCCATAGGTATAGACCCCGTAGTTGGCTTCAAGTTCGGGCAGTTCCTCATTGATAGCTAAAAGCAGATCCTTGGCAACCGCCTGCTTTTCCTTGCCGGTTTCCTCATAATCAAATCCCATGGAACCGGAATTATCCACATAATAGATAAAATTTTCCGCTTTGGGCTCAATAACGGTTTCAGTCTGACCGGTTACGATGCCGGCTGATCCCAGCACTAAAGCCAGACCCAGGATAAATAAAAAAATTCTGGATAACACGTTCATAAGCTCATCCTCCTTGATAAAAGTGAAACAAAAATGCATATATCCGTTAATGCGGGAAAAAAACATTTTTCCCGCATTAACGGAGTAAGTCTGACACAAAAAAGAATGAGGTTTCAAAGCGGTTTGTCAAGCCCGACAATTCATTTTGGATTAACCTGAGTCCACTGATTTCAGTTCAGGAATTGAAATCAAAAATCTGGTTTCATCCCCGCTATACCGCAGATCAAGCTCCCAGCCCATGCGCCTGGCCAGAAAGGCAGCCACCGGAAGACCCATGCCCAGATGGCCGGACTTGGAAGAAGTACCTTCGCCCCATGGGTCGATTTGCGGCAGTCTGGTAAAAGAAGTTATTGCCAGGTTTATTCCTTTGTCCTTTGAATCAGCCTCCAGAATCATACTGTGCTCTGCGTCCGGATTTATTTCCTGACAGGCTTCCAGGGCATTCCGTATCCCCTGATCAAGGCATAGTGTCAGGTGAAACGGAGGAACCTGAATGTTTATATCATGGTTTTCAGAAATAAGTTCACAAGATACCTTGTGCTTAAAAAAAAGATCATTTTCCCAGAATGCCAGGATCCATTCCAGGTAATCCTTTACATTGATCTGGGTCTGACTCTTTTGCGCGAAAAAAGAACATTGTCCGTTTCTCTGCAAAGAATCCACCATCCTGGAAGTGCCCGAGGCCAGTCTGGAAAACTTTTCCTTATAGTTTCCCAGGGGTTCTTCCCCTGAAGAATCAGACCTGGCAACAAGCATGGCCATCTGCATATCCACGACGTGGATATGATTATTCAGGTTGTGAATCAGGCCATGTACTCTCTGGCCCATACCGGCCCAGAAGTACATTTCCGCAAGGCCCATATACTTGTCATCTGTCAGTTTCACTTCTACTTCCCCGAATCTGTTCTCTTTGTTCCTGAAAGACAAACTGAACAATTTTTTCCCTGTCAATGTCCCGGACACTGCTGAACTTAACCACCCATACCGGGACTTTATTCACTTCCAGCCTGCGCTGGATCTGACCCACCACGCCTACCACCTTTAAAGGAAACTGGGACAGGATCAGGGCCATTTCCACAGTATCTTCCTTATTAAAACTTTCCTCGGAAATAAATTGCAGACCGGCTCCGCTGATTTCTATGACTTCCGCGGCAATGGGGAAATCATCCTGGATACTGCCCTGGTTGAGCAGGCTCAGCATCATGTTCAGCTTTTCATCCATTCCCTGTAAAAAAGCGATAAGCTCTCTGGGAATATGCGAACCAAAAAGATTTTTGGTGGACTGCTCTTCCACATCACAGGCAAAACAGCCGGTAAAAAGGGGCTTGGCATTGGCAAACGCAGTGCGTCTGACATAGGCCTTGATGCGGGTGTCAACCCGGGAATAATTTCTTTCCTCACTACCCATGTTGTTCCTCCGTAATCATGTTAGCATCCTGCGTGTTCCGGGTTCTGAAGAATCAGCCGGGCAAACCCGGATTGCCTGACCAAGAAGCACTGCTTATCCCGGACCTTAGAATTCGCCGTTGGCCTCGGCATTCATGGCGCTCACCGGACAGATTCTGGTACACATTCCACAGGCGGTACACCTGGAACTGTCAAAAACAATCTTGCGGGTGTCCGGATCCAGGTAAAGGGCCCGGGTAAGACAAAGCGCCGTGCATACGCCGCAGTGGGTGCAGGAATCCTCATCCCGGCTGATGGACTGGGCAACATCCTGAACACTGATTCCGTGCTCCTGAAGATAGGAAATTCCTTTTTGATAATCTTCTTCTTTGCCTGAAAGCTCAAGAATCATATGCCCTTCTTCCCTGGGGCTGATCCTTGCCTTAAGAATATTAAAAGTCAGGTCAAAATGCCTGGCCAGGTTATACATCATGGGACGGCGCACAACATCGGATGAAAAATGAAGGGAAATAATCTTGGAGTACTGTTTTGAAGAAGTCATTACAAGTCCATAAAGTAGTTTAACTTAAAAGTTAATGATTTGACGTTAGCCAGGATTTTACCGCGGCGGGGCATGTGCTGAACAGATAATCGATCTTATTGATTATCCGTCATAAAGGCCCGGGCCCTTCTGGCTTCAGCAGTATCAGGAAATTTTTTTACCAGTTCGCTCAAGACCAGTTCGCCGGCTTCATCGCGTTCCAGCTGAAAAAAGGACATGCCCTGCTTAAGCATGCTGGAACTAAGCTTGCCGCTCTCAGGAAAATTGGTAATGACTTCCTGGTATGCCAGAACCGCCTGAGCATAATCCTCCATCTGGTAATAACTCTCCCCCTGCCAGAAATAGGCATTGGGAGTCAGGGCATGGTCCGGGAAATTGTCCGTGAACTCCTCCCATAAGGACTGGGCCTGCTCATAATTTCTGTCATAAAATGAATCCAGGGCCCGCTGGTAAAGAGGCTGAGCCGAGTCATGGCTCATTGCCGGGCCTGGTTCCACCGCCGGGACTTCCCCGTCTTTTTCTTGCTCCTCCAGTTCCGGAGGTGGAACTGGTTCTGCTTCCCCCATATCCACTCCCAGCTGGCTGGCAATCATCTGCACGGACCTGTCAAGCTCCCGGGTTTTGGACTGCAAATCCTTTAAAAGCTGCCCCTCCTCCCGGTCCTGCTCCATGGTCCTGGATGTTTCTCTTTCCAGTGAATCCATCCTTCCGGTCAATGTAGCCACCTGGGTGCGCATGGATTCCACCTCGGCCCACAGGTTGGCCTGTTTTTCCCTGACCGAACCGCCGGACTCGGAAATTGCCTGATCAACCGTTTCCATCTGGTTTTGAAGATCTTCAATCTTTTGGGTCATTTCCTGTTTGTACGTCTGCTGCTGCTTTTCCAGAGACTGGACCTGCCGGCGCAAAACATCCATATCAGACTGGGAAGTGACGCAGGCGGTCAGGAAAAAACAGGCAATACCCAAAAGAAATAATCTAGTGCTTTGCATTAAACACTGTTCTCCGTCTGCCCGTAAAAAAATATACCAGGCCGCCTGCAAGCGGAACAAAAACCGCCAGGGCCAGCCAGATCATTTTTTCCTGCGGGGTTTCAAATTCATTTTTAAAAATATGGAGTATTGCCCATAAATTGGGCAATACAGGCAGAAAAATCAAAACAATCAGAATGGGGTGTTCAAAAAAAATATCATACATGGCAAAATCTCTTTAACAGTTTACTTCCCCCCATATCGAGGGGTAAGATAAAACAATAACAAACCAACCAGGACCACTGCAAGACTTATTGTCTGATTAACACTCATAAAAAGGGAGTTTACCTGAATATCTGCGCGAAAAAAATCAATAAGCATACGTAAAAGAACATAAACAACCAGAAAAAATCCAGCCCGCTGTCCGCCGGCCTTAAAATTACCCCGGATTAAAATCAGAAGGATAAAACATGCCAGAGCAGCCAGGGCGTGGTAAGCCTGAGCAGGATGCATGGGCACAAACAGAGGTCCTGCTGCATCCGGGTGAGTAAGGATAATACTCCAGGGCAGATCCGCGGGCTTGCCGTATCCGCAACCGGCTGCCAGGCATCCCAGCCAGCCGGTAAACAGGCCCAGGGCCACGCCCGGAGAGCATGCGTCAAGCCAGGGCAGAATCTTTTCCCTTCTGCGGTATAGAGTGACAATCATGCAGAACGCGGCTGCCGCAGCCCCGCCCATGAAAACCAGGCCTCCTTTCCAGAACTTGAAAATCCCCAGAAGATCGCCCTGAAAAAGATCCGGATTGACCAGCACATACAAAAGTCTGGAACCGGCCAGACCGCCCGCGAGGATATAAAAACCAATACTTGGAACAATACGGCTGTCCAGACCCGTCAATTCCGCTTCGCGCATGGTCCAGGCCATGCCCAGCAAAAAGGCGGCGGCAATGAAAAATCCGTAAGAATACAGAGTAATGGGGCCAAACTCAGTCAGAACCGGATGCATATCTCTTTTTCTTGTAAAATGAAACCAGCAGAAGAATTGCTCCTGCGGAAATGGCCATGTCTGCCGCGTTAAAGGCGGGCCAGTGGTGACCTCTGAAATATAAATCCAGGAAATCAATAACCATGCCCAGTCTGATACGGTCAATTAGATTACCCAGGGCCCCTCCAAGAATCAGACCAAGGGCTGTAAACAGATAATTATCTTCCCGGTGAACAGTGCGCAGCAGGTGAACAATCAAAACTACGGCCAGCCCGGTTACTGCAATGAAAAAATAGGTCTGCATGTTGCCTTCCAGTTCAGCCAGGAAGCCGAAGGCCGCGCCCTTGTTAAGCACGTGGACCAGATCGAAAAGCCCGGGAATAATTGTTCTGGATTCCCATAAAGGGATCGTGTTCTGAATCCAGAGTTTGGTTGCCTGATCAATAAGCAGGATAATGCCGCCCAGAACAAATACTATCTTATATTTTAGTGCCATGTTTTTCCCGTTAACAGTTTTTCAGGTTTAATCGCATTTTTGCCTGTACCCCTTATTCCTGACTGCCCAGTTCATTAAGGATTTTCTCGCATCTGGGACAAGCCCCGTTCTGGTTCAGTTCCTGGCTGTATATCCAGCACCTTTCGCATTTTTCCCCGGGAGCCTTTTGCACCATGACTTTTAGACCCTGGATTTCCTGGCTGGCAAAAATGTCCCGGGGCGCTTCTTCCAGAGGCCGCACCAGGGCTCTGGATACAATAAATATATAACCAAGCTCTTTTTCCAGATTGCTTAAGGCCTGAAACTTATCATCATCAACATAAAGAGTAACCATGGCATTAAGGGAATGACCCAGCTCCTTGGACTTGCGGTATGGTTCAATGGCTTTGGTCACTTCCTGCCTGACCAGGAAAACCATGTCCCAGAGATCTCTTTCAGCTCCCTGCATGAGTGGATATCCGGAGAAATCAGGCCTGAGGCCGAATACGGTGGAGCCTGCGGTTTTGAGTTTTTCCGGCAGGTGCTGATAAATTTCCTCGGCGGTGAAACTCAGCACCGGAGCCATATTACAGAGCAGAGATTCAAGCATGAGATAAAGCGCTGTCTGCGCGGATCTTCGTTCCAGACTCTGCGGGGCGGATACATAAAGACGATCCTTGATTATATCCAGATAAAAAGAAGACAGCTCTACCACGCAAAGGTTGTGCAGATTATGAAAAATCTTATGAAATTCAAACCTGTCATAGGCCTGCTGCATAAGCTCGTGCTTTTCCAGGACCAGGGTCAGGGCAAAACGATCCAGAGGGAGCATGTCCCGGCTTGCCACCATGTCCGATTGCGGATCAAAGTCTGAAAGGTTACCCAGAAAATACCGCGAGGTATTCCTTATCCGACGGTAGGCATCCACCAGACGGCTAAGTATCTCATCGGAGATACGCACATCCTCCTGGTAATCCACTGCCGCCACCCAGATGCGCAGTATCTCCGCCCCGAATTTATCGATTATCTCCTGGGGCGCGATAACATTGCCCAAGGATTTGGACATCTTGCGGCCGTCTTTATCCACTACGTAGCCATGGGTCAGAACCGCCTTGTACGGGGCCTGCCCTCTGGTCCCTACCGAAGCCAGAAGAGAGCTGTGAAACCAGCCCCTGTGCTGGTCGGTACCCTCCAGGTACAAATCAGCCGGATACGCGCATTCCTCTCTCTTCTCCAGCACCGCGGCAAAACTGGTTCCGGAATCAAACCAGACATCAAGGATATCATCCTCTTTTTTCCACTCAGCCGTGCCGCACTGGGGGCAGATCAGGCCGTCCGGAACAACTTCCTGCATATCGGCCTCAAACCAGTAATCACATCCGCGCTCATGATTTTCAAACTTGTCAGTGATGGAATATATCCAGTCCGGGTCCATGTAAGTATAATCACATTGGGGACATATAAGGGCAATAATAGGCACTCCCCAGTTTCTTTGACGGGAAATGCACCAGTCCGGCCGGTTTTCGATCATGGAATAAATACGCTGCCTGCCCCAGGATGGAATCCATTGCACTTCGTTCATGATGGCTTCCAGAGCCTTCCGGCGAAGGCCTGTTTTGTCCATGGCCACAAACCACTGGGTGGTGGCCCGGAAAATAACGGGTTTTTTACAGCGCCAGCAGTGGGGGTAGGAATGCGAAAGCTTTTTTTCGGCCAGAAGAAGGCCTTCCTGTTTCAGGCGTTCAATAACCAGAGGATTGGCTTCGTATACATTATGTCCGGCCAGAAATTCAATTTCTTCCAGGAAACGTCCCTGATCGTCCAGAGGGGAAAGAACCTCCAGGCCGTATTTCTGACCTGTTTCGTAATCTTCCCGGCCGTGTCCCGGCGCGGTATGCACCAGCCCGGTTCCGGTTTCCAGAGTAACATAATCAGCCAGCACCACCGGGGATTCACGCTCCATAAAAGGATGATCAGTCTTAATCCCTTCCAGCTGTCTTCCATTGACGGTTGCCAGGACCTTGAAGTCGTCCCACCCAAACATCCCGGCGCATTCTTTTACCAGATCACTGGCCAGGACAAAATACTTGTCCGCGCTTTTCACCAGACTGTACTCCAGTTCGGGATGGACAGCCACCGCGGTATTTCCGGGCAGGGTCCATGGAGTGGTGGTCCAGATTACCGCGTAAGTACCGGCAGGTTCAGCCTGGGGAAATATATTTTTAATTTCAGGATCGGTTATTGGAAAAGCAGCATATATCGATGGTGAAGTATGATCAGCGTATTCTACTTCAGCCTCGGCCAGGGCGGTTTCACAATCAATGCACCAGTAAATGGGCTTTTTGCCTCTGATCACTGAGCCGGTTTTGATGAAATTGGCCAGTTCTCTGGCAGTGGCGGCTTCATAGGATGGATGCATGGTCTGATAAGGCTTTTGCCATTCTCCCATGACCCCCAGCCGGATAAATTCTTTACGCTGGATATCCAGGAATTTGGATGCGTATTCACGGCAGATCTTGCGGATCACAATAGGGGGAACCACCTTGTTTTTGGCCTTGAGATCCTGGGCAACCTTGTGCTCAATGGGCAGGCCGTGACAATCCCAGCCCGGCACGTATTCGGCCCGGTATCCCTGCATGTTTCTGGACTTGACAATAAAGTCCTTGAGCACCTTGTTCATGGCCGTGCCCATATGAATGTGACCGTTGGCGTAAGGCGGGCCGTCATGCAGGACATACGGTGTCCCCTTCTTGTTGGCCTCAACCATCTGCTGGTAGGCGTTGGTTTTGTCCCAGAACTCCAGCATCCTGGGCTCGTTCTGGGTCAGGTTGGCCCGCATGGGAAAAGTCGTTTTGGGAAGATTCAGGGTCTTTTTATAATCAGTCATAAGGTCCGCCTTTATCTTAATGGTATCAATATATAAACATTTATCAGGACAAATTTTGAAATTGAAGCATAGACCGCCGGAAGTCAAGTTTTTATCGAATTTGCAGATCCGCGGCATAATCATAGATTTCCGCCCATAGCCTGCTTCTGCGGGCAGACCGGGCTGACATTCCTGCAAAAAGCTTTAATTTCGGACATTTAAACAACAAATTCCACCCGGCTTGATTATAGTTGCCAGTTGATATATAAGCAAAGATTGAATCACCCCGGTTTCTCCGCGAAGTTTTAAAAAAAACCATTCATCACTTGTTAATCGCTTATAAAGCCTGAAAAAACAACAGCGCGACCAGCGATTTGATGAGCAGACACAATAAACCCTGCCAGGGGCTGAGGAGCCGGAATCATGGGAGAGAGCAATTCTGCCCGCTCCCCAAGCCAACAGGATTTTCTCATGTATAACATCAATGAAAAAGACAGCAAAATCGCTAAAAGAATGACCAGCGACCTGGAACAAAACCAGACCCCAATCTCAGACAAGCTGGACGAAAATTGCAGCAAGTCAGATCAGGGACTGGCCAGTTCTGGGGGGTCCGGTAAAAACTGGAAATCAAGATGGACTGACTGGAAATGGCATATCCAGAAATCAGTCAGGGGTATTGACCGGTTTGAACAGCTTTTGGGCATAAAATTCCCGGAACTTGAACGCCGCGCCTTTGTTCAAACCACTGAAAAATTTCCCATGGCGGTTACTCCTTATTATCTTTCCCTGATAGAACCCAATGACTACGTCAATGACCCGATTTTCAGGCAGTGTTTTCCATCGCCAAATGAACTCATTATTGAAAGACCGGATATGTCCGACCCCCTGCACGAAGAAGCGGACAGCCCCACCCCGGGAATTACTCATCGTTACCCTGACCGGGTTCTTTTTCACATCAGCAATATTTGCTCCATGTACTGCAGACATTGCACCCGCAAGCGCAAGGTAAGCGATGAGGATACCATGCCCGGCAAAGAGGAAATGCTCAAAGGGATTGAATACATTAAAAACACCCCGCAGGTCAGGGATGTGCTCCTGTCCGGGGGAGACCCTCTGATGCTCTCTGACGAACGCCTGGACTGGATACTGGGTGAACTGGGCAGAATAGATCACGTGGACGTTATCCGTATCGGCTCCAGAATGCCCGTGGTCCTTCCTTACCGGATAACCAGCGACCTGGTTCACATGCTCAAAAAGCACCACCCTCTGTGGTTCAACACCCATTTTAACCATCCCCGTGAAATCACGGCCACGTCCAGGACCGCCCTGGCCCGCCTGGCTGACGCGGGCATTCCCCTGGGCAATCAGACAGTGCTTCTGGCCGGGGTAAACGACTGCCAGCGCCTTATCAAAACCCTCAACCAGAAACTGATCAAAAACCGGGTCCGTCCATATTACATGTACCAGTGCGATCTGTCCGAGGGACTTTCTCATTTCCGCACCCCCATAGGCAAAGGCATAGAAATAATTGAAAGCCTGAGGGGGCATACCAGCGGATTCGCCGTCCCTACTTATGTTGTTGATTCTCCCGGCGGAGGCGGAAAAATACCCATTATGCCCAATTATATCGTTTCCTGGGGCGCCAACAAGGTTATCCTGCGCAACTTTGAGGGAGTGATCACCACTTACACCGAACCGGAAAGCTACGAAGCCAAATTCTGTGACCGGAACTGCCAAGCATGCAACCTGCAGCTCAAGGAGAACGACGCCACCGAACAATGCGTGGGCATTGAAAAACTTCTGGCGGATAGTGACGATACCTGCAGCCTTACCCCCAGCGAAAATGAGCGCATGGAACGCAGAAAAAATGTCGCCTGATATTATTGCCCGCCTGGGCGATTCCGTTGTCCAGCATGGTCCTTTGAGCAGGCGGGTTTACCTTATGCGCCTGGCTCCGCAGGATTGTCCTGACATTATACCGGAAATGAAACAGCTGGCCCTGACCAGCGGATACACCAAAATATTCGCCAAAGTACCCCGGGAAAACATGTCTGTGTTTCAGGAAGCAGGATATGTTACCGAGGCCTATATCCCCGGATTTTTCAAAGGCGGGCAGGGAGCCGCATTTATGGCCCTTTATCTGCACGAAGACCGGCGCCGGCCCACTGAGCGGTCATTGCTGAGCAAAGTTCTGGCCATATCCAGAAGCAAAGGCGAAACTCCGCCCAAATCCTGCTGTCCTGAAGAATACCAGGTATCTCGCATGAGTGTTTCTGACATTCATGATATGGCCGGACTGTACTCCAGGGTTTTTGAATCCTATCCTTTTCCGATTTTTGATCCTGACTATCTGGCAGAAACCATGGAAAACAATGTAATATATTGCGGAATCAGACGCGGCAGCCAGCTTATCGGACTGGGTTCAGCTGAAACAGACACGGACTCTTTAAACGCGGAAATGACTGACTTTGCGACCCTTACCGAGTACAGAGGCAAAGGCATGGCCGGAATTCTTCTGGATAGGATGACCAGAGAAACACGCAGAATGGGGATACTGACCCATTACACCATAGCCCGGGCCGGATCTTTCGGCATGAATATAACCTTTGCCAGGGCAGGCTATAACTTTGCCGGCACTCTGCTCAACAATACCCATATTGCCGGACAGCTGGAAAGCATGAATGTCTGGTATAATTCAGAGGCAAAAGAAAGCAGCTGAACAATTTAAGTCCGGCTCTCTGCCGGATCTGCCGGTTATGACCGCAAAGGGGCTTCACTGACCTCAAATATTAATTTCTCCCTGCATATACATGACTGCCCCACCGGAAATTCTGACTCTGTCTCCGGCATTCTCGCAGAACAGTTCTCCTCCCCGTCTTGAAACCTGCAGGGCGCGCAGGCGGTTTTTTCCGAGCCTCTGTGCCCAGTAGGGGGTCAGCACGCAATGAGCAGATCCAGTGACCGGATCTTCGGGTATGCCCACCTGAGGACCGAAAAACCTGGACACAAAGTCGCATTCGTCTCCTGCGGCCGTGACAATAACTCCCCGGCAATCAACCTGCTCCAGCCTGGAAAAATCAGGCTGAATTCCCCGGACATCCTCTTCACTGCCAAACACCGCCAGCAAGTCATCGGCTGAACCATACACCTGATGGGGCTCAATACGCAGAGCTTCAGCCAGGCCATCCGGGGCCGGCTGATCATGTACACTCATGGATGGAAAATCCAGTTCCAGCAGACCGTCTTTCCTGGTTACCCCCAGTCTGCCTCTTTGACTGGTCTGGAAAAAAATTGTCTTTTCCGGGTAGTGGTAAACATTGAACAGAACAAAGGCGGCGGCCAGAGTGGCGTGACCGCAAAGGGCCACTTCGGTTGCCGGGGTAAACCAGCGCAGATCGAACATCTGACCTCTGGGCACGACAAAGGCGGTTTCAGACTGATTGTTTTCCGCGGCAATTGACTGAAGCAGATTTTCATCAAGCCATTCTTCCAGGATACAGACTGCTGCGGGGTTGCCCGAAAATACGCGGGAAGCAAAGGCATCGACCTGGTAAAGGGGAATTTTCATGGGACCATCCTCTGATTGGTTTTTAAATATATAACCATAAATAATTATAAATAAACATCATTTTACTAATAAAATTTTCCTGAGCAATCAAGTTCAATCCAGCCATCCTGTTCGAATTCAAAATAAATAATTTCTGGCGGACCAAACAAGGGTTGAGTTTGGTTCAGATTCAACCTACTATCTCAGATCTTTTTCTTTGCCTGAAGGTTCACAGCGTGAAAAAGTCCTTATCAGGCAGGCTGTTCCAAAATTCCAAGCGACAGTCCGGCACCCACTTAGCACGCCACTAAAGACTTATGCCGGGATAATACACTCTTAAGTGGGTGCCGGATAAACAACAAAAAAAGTCCCCGGAATCATTTTTTTCTTACTTATCAACGTTGAACTTTGAACATTGAACATTGAACATTGAACGTTGAACTAAACTTATAGCGACGAAGCAATCGGGAGATTTTCAATCGCCAGCCAAGGGTCCTTCAGCTTGAACTGAACATTGTTTGCGACTATTCGGCAGGATCGAGCAAGAAGACCTGGACCCCGGATCGGGTCCGGGGTGACGGTTAAATCAGGCA
Organism: Desulfonatronovibrio sp.; assembly: GCA_046496945.1. Taxonomy (GTDB): domain Bacteria; phylum Desulfobacterota; class Desulfovibrionia; order Desulfovibrionales; family Desulfonatronovibrionaceae; genus Desulfonatronovibrio. The sequence continues at coordinate 1,680 of JAWOGL010000051.1, read as the reverse complement.
GTTGCCTTTTTCCGTCATTCCTGCGAAAGCCGGAATCCAGGGTGGTTGAATGGACATATGCCGTATATGGTGAATAATTACAATTGGTTTTTAATAATTTTACTTAATGATAACAATCCATTCTTTTATTTTTTACGGAGTAATGCAATGAAAGTTTCAAGTTCTATTTTCTGGAATCTTCTTGTCCTGTTAATGCTTATTCCCGTCCACAAAGCAGCCGCCCAGGAAGTCCTGGACATTGAAGATGCGGTAAACATGGGCCTTAAGCAGAACCACTCCCTGCAGGCAGTCCGGGAAGCTCTCAAAGGTTCCGAGTATGCCGTCAAATCCGCCCGGGGAGCCTTTGGACCTAAATTCAAGACTTCTTACGCCTATACCAGACTGGATGAAGCCCCCAGTAGTATGGACCCGGTAACCCGCAGAAGAATCCAGGGTTCGCGAGATGTCTGGACAATGAATTTCAATATTGAACAGCCCCTGTTTACCGGCTTCAACATTTTGAGCAATTTTGAAAAGGCCAGGCTGGGCAGCGAACAGGCCGACTCCCAGGTTTCCAAAGCCGAACTGGACCTGATCCTGGAGATACAGACCTCTTTTCTTGATCTCCTGGCAGCAAGAGAGTCCGTCAGCGTGGCTGAAGATTCTCTTACCCGTCTCAAATCTCATCTTAATGTGAGTCAGTCCTTTTATGATGTCGGTCTGGCCCCCAAGCTGGATGTTTTGCAGGCTCAGGTGGATGTGGCCCAGGCCCGGCAGGACCTTATCTCCGCCAAAAACGCCGTGGACAACCTTACCGCCAGGTTAAACATGCTGCTCAACCTTCCCCTGGAACATGAAGTATTCTATCAGGACGAGTTTGACTTTCCAGCTTTTACCCTCACCCTCGAAGACTGCAGGGAACGCGCCCTGAAAAAAAGACCGGATATCTTTATCGCGGACAAGAGCGTGCAGATTGCCCTGAAAGATGAAAAAATTTCAGCCAGTTCCTTTTATCCGCAGATTGGTGCCAGTTTTGACTATTACCGCCGCGGAGACGATCCTTCAGTAAGCGGCAGCAAGCTGCAGGACAAGAGCGAATGGCAGGCCGGGGTCAAGCTGGAATGGAAACTTTTTGAGTGGGGACAGACATACTATGCCCATAAACAGGCCGGGCAGAAAACCAGACAGCTCATGGCCGAATATGAAAACCTGCTGAACACTGTATTATATGAAGTTAAATCAAACTTTCTGAATATTGATGAAAGCCGCCAGAGAATTGATGTGGCCCGGGAAGGACTGGAAGAGGCCAAAGAAAGCTACAGGATGGCTGTAGCCCGGTATGAAGCCCAGGTTGGGACCAACACGGATGTTCTGGATGCCCAGGCCCGGCTTTCCGGAGCTGAGGCCAATCTCATCCATGCCAATGCTGATTACCTGAAAGCTCTGGCTGCTATATATAAAGCCATGGGAGAAAAGAACATCAGCCTGGGCACCAGGTAATTTCTACCGGGATTCACCGGGAAACAATTATTAATGTCAACCGATATCAAAAAGTATATGCTTTACAGGTGAACACAGTGCTTGATTATCTGCTTAAATTAATAGCAGCTTTTATCCTGCTTATGGCTGCGGGCTGCCAGGAAGCGGAAACACCTGACAAAACAGTCAGACCGGTGCAGACAATGACCGTTCCGGAATTCC
>JAWOGL010000020.1:0-3381 GCA_046496945.1 Desulfonatronovibrio sp. | reverse complement strand
CACGAAAATTAAACAATATTACACAGATAACCTGATGCAGCGAGTTCAGGCGCTATACCTCAACGATATTCAAAGTCTGGATTATGAATTCCCTGGTTAGCACAAATCGAAACCATTATTTTGCTCTTAATAATAAATTGCTGCTGTGGGACATGCTACATACGGATTTTTAGATGAACAGAAACCTGATTCTTAACAGCCTTGAATTTCTGCACGGGCTTCTCAGTAAGATATTCCCTCCATGCCCAGGACTGGTAAGAGCACCCAATATGTATGTGGAGACACTGGGTCTGCTGGGGCTTTTTTTGTACCTTGCCAGCTTTAATCTGCATGATGACCTCTTTGGCGCCGCAGAAATAATAATTGTTTTTTCGTTTTTCATGTCCTGGAGGAGCTGGTCCTGTCTTTATGCCAAACCTCTTTTCTGGATGGCCTGCTTGTGGCTGTTTGCCGTGGCAGCCTCGGCTATAGCCGGAATTCATAATTTCCCCCAGATACCGGTTCTGGAACAACTGGATGAGTCCAGACGGATGCTGCTTTACTCTCTGTTTATTGTAATTGGATGGTGGACAGGTCCCAATCCTATTGCCATCCGCAATGCTTTTCTCATTGCCTGTCTGGGATTTGTGGCCTCTTCTGTTTCGTGGCTGCTTGACTGGGATCTTCTTCTGGCAATGCTGGAAGGAGACAGGCCAGGCAGAAAAATCCTGGGCTTGTGGACGAATCAGTATGCATGCTGGGCCGGATATCTACTCCTGGGGGTTGCGTTTCTGGGCAGAAATTTAATTCCAGACTGGTTGAAAACCGGCAGAAAAATTTATCCGGCCTATTTTTTACTGTTTGGGATTGTGGTTTGTCTGACACTGGCAGTGTACATTACACAAACCCGGACTATCTGGTTCAGTGTGATAATCTCGCTGGTACTGGGAACCCTGCTGGCTGTATATGGCTGTCGAAAAACCTGGCTTTCCATGCGGACGCTGGCCACGCCTCTGCTGATTTTTTTTATGATCATACTTATTTCAGTTTTCTATTTTGATGCCCTGAAAGACAGATTTGCCCAGGAGAGCGCGACCATCAAAAAAGTGCTCTCCGGAGATGCTGAACAAGTGGAACTGACTTCTCTGGGTATAAGGATACATGCTTATCAATGGGCCCTGGAACTGGACTCTTTTGTTTCTGTTTTCGGCTGGGGCCCTCTGGCCACCAGTACTGTTTCCGAAAATGAAGAGCTGCGTATCAAGCATGAATGGCCACAGGGTTTCACCATGGTTCATCTGCACAATAATATATTAGAGATACTGTTTCGAGCCGGAATAGTGGGGCTTACTGCCATACTGTCGATAATTTTACTGTTTTTCATCAACATCATATATTTGTATCGTCATGAACATATGCCTTCCTGTTTCCCTGTATTTATGATAACGACTCTGTTTTATTTTGTTTTTTCCGGGATGACCACTTACAATATGAGGATAGATGCCTTGTTTCCCATTCTTGGAGGATTGATCTTCAGTGCGACCCTGATCACCGGGGGCGACAATCAAGAGAGTGAACAACTTTCAGAATAAGAAATCCTGATGGCCGGCAGTTTCTGCACCCCCTTTCAAGGGTTTGCGATCTGTCATTTCAGGCAGTTCTGAACACAGATTACGCCCAATATCTGCTGGAATTTTCATGAGAAAAATTTTGCATGTTGCTTCGCTGGCAAGAATAGGAGGCCATGAAACTGCTTTATGCGATTTTCTGGAAATGGATTTTATCCAGAAAAAAGCTGCTCATCATGTTTACGCCCTGGGCAATAAGATTCATCCTTATCTTAAAATCCGCCTGGACCACACCCCTTCTTCAGTCACCATTTCCCGGTCCGTCATGGGGGTTAACGTCCCGCGTGCGGTCTCCAAAATCATCTTCAACCGGCTGATTAAAAACCACAGGCCGGAATTGATCATTTTCTGGAACAGCCTGGGTTCTCTGAAATTCACCTGGCTGTTTCAGTCAAATATTCCTTACATTCACTATGAACGGGGCAATGCAGCCGGAACCCCTTATGACCTGAACAAGCTCGCGTTCTTAAATGGCGCCCGGCTGATAATCGCCAACTCATTTTCATCATCAAGGCATATAGCCCTGAGATACAAACCTGAAACCCGGGTTGAGGTATGCCTGAACGGTCTTTCAGGTATGCTTGCAAAGCACCGGGTGAATCCCGGAAAGTTTTCCAAAGACAGGCCCTTTCGCCTGGGATGTTGCGGACGGCTGGTTTCCATCAAGGGAGTGCCGGTGGCTGTTCAGGCAGTTAAAATCTTAAAGGAGGCCGGTTGTCACGCGGAGTTGCATATAGCCGGCACCGGACCGGAGGAAAGCCATCTTTTTGAGTTGGCCCGAAAGATTGGTGTAGGCGAACAGGTTTTTTTTCATGGACTTCTCAAGTCTGAGGAACTGATTTCGTTTTATGAAACAATTGATTTACTTGTCATGCCTTCCATCAGGGAAGCTTTTGGCAAGGCAAGTCTGGAAGCTCAGTACATGGGCTGCCCGGTTCTAGTCTCCAGAGTGGATGGAGGGCCTGAAACCATTGTGGAAGGAGAAACCGGCTATTCCTTGTCGCCGGTCCTGGATGTTGAAGAGTACATGGCATTGGGAGGAACCGGAAATAAACTTCCTCAGGCCGTGTATAACCCGGATGAAGACTCGCTGATTCCTCCCCGGGTGCTAAGCCCGGAACATCTGGCGGACAAAATTGCCCTTCTCATGCAGAACCCGGATCTTTACCAGCGCCTGTCGGCAAATGCCCATGAAATGGCCGTAAAAAGATTTGATTATAGCGCTCATACAAGAAAGCTTTGGAGCATTATTGAAAAGGCGTCAGCCGGGCAGGTTTGACCCATGATGGATAAAGGACATTACAAGGCTACTCTGGATCCCTGAACACAGAATTTATTTTCCTGATATAATCTTCAAACTGAAAGTTTTCAGTGATGAATTGTACGGCGTTTCGGCTCATCCTGGAGAAAAGTTTCTCGTCCTTAAGCAGTTGCGCGGCCTTGAGCGCAATATGTTCAGGTTGCAGGGCCAGGGGAGGTGCGAGTCCGTTCAGATGAGGGAAAAAAACCCTGTCCGGCATGTTGCCTTTTTCCGCAGTATACTGCAGGTATTCGTCAATATCCCAGGACGGTGTGATCACAAAGCCTGTCCGGCCGTCCAGGACAACCTCGGGCAGTCCGTCAACTCCTGAGCACAGTACAGGGCACCCCCTGGCTTGAGCTTCAATGGCCACAGTGCCGAAGGGTTCTCTTATGGAAGGGACGACCAGTATTTCAATATTTTGATAAAAAGCCCCCATATTTTCCACTGTTCCATAAAAAAAAGCGACTACAC
>JAWOGL010000012.1:0-3023 GCA_046496945.1 Desulfonatronovibrio sp. | reverse complement strand
GTCCACGCCACAGATCTGCAAAGATGGAACGGTATTTCAGGCAGCCAGGTAATCAGACCCGGCGACAATCTGAAAGTCCTGGTCAGGTAGATTTAATGGATCAGGTGAGACCGGCGGGGCAGATTTAACTTCAGGCGTTAACAGTTGTTGAAAATCTCCCGATTGGCTTTGTCGCTGCAAAAAATTCAAATTTCCACCTGTGTAAATACGCCGCGATCTTGAACTTTTTTTTGCTCCTTGCACTTGGAATTTTTGAACAACCTGCCTGGTAAGGACTTTTCTGGCACGCTGTCGGCCTGGGCTTATTTTTTTACAGCTATTTGTCATATATTATGGTGCTCTAATGAATTCAAGGCCGGCCGGAAACTATGTCCAACCGTTCCTATTTATCATCAAAAAACAATTTGAAACCGTTTCCGGATAAGGTTAGGGGTCTGTTATGAACAAAAAACAATTCGTCCTGGCTGGACCATCCTGCGTTATTCCCGGAAGGATTCCTGAAAACATAGCTTTCTTAAAAGGCCTGGTAAGTGAGGTAGGTCTGACCTTTTTTGATACCCGGGGTTCCATGGAGTATGCCAGGGAGGATCTCCCGGAAAGGCCGGCCGGCCCGGAATTGCAATATCACGTGCACCTGCCGCTGGACCTGGACTGGACTAAAGGAGCAGACCATGTTTTTCAGGTGGTCTGCGCTCTGATTAAAAAGGTCTGGTATCTTGGCCCGGACAAGTTTGTGCTTCACCCACCATCCAGCCCGGATGATCTGGAAAATTTTGCCTCGCTGTGGGTCAAAAACGGGTTCAAATCCCGGCAACTGCTTGTGGAGAATATTAAGGGCAACGATCTTTCCGCACTTTGGAAAGTCATTGAGGGAACCGGTCTCGGGATTTGCCTGGATATCGGCCATCTGATGGCGTATCACCAGATGGACATCCTGAAAAGGGATATTATATGGGACAGGACTTCTCTTGTTCATGTTTACGGAAAGGAAGATCATAGCGGCCACAAAGGTTTGTCAGTAATATCCCGTGAAGGTGAAAGGCTGCTGTATCATATTTTATCCGGAATCAAGGATAGATCCAGTGTGCTTGTGGAGGTTTTTGATCAAGAAGATTTCCTTGACTCCAGAGATATTTTGATACAAATGGCTGATTCCTGGGGGATGGAATTTGTTTAGCCTTATCCTGGGAGGCAGTAAATCAGGCAAGTCTGACATGGGACTGAGCCTTCTTGAAAAGACTGCGGGCTCCTCTTGCCTGGTGGTAACCGGCAAAGCCATGGACTTTGAGTTCAACGAACAGATCCGTGAGCATAAGCTTTCAAGAAGCCTGAATATCCCGGTAGTGGAAGCGGCAGAAGACCTGGGAAGCTGTCTTAGATATCTGCAGGATTCGGCTGACGCGGTACTGGTAGACAGTATTGACTTCTGGGTATTCAATATATTTGCAAGAAAACATCCTCAGGTGTATATAGATGAATTTTTCCGCGTCCTGGATTTGTGGCGCGGCAAAAGGCTGATATTTATTTCCGCGGAAATCGGCCTGGGCCCGGTTCCGGCTGCCGACTATGTCCGCAGGTTTTCCAGATTGCTTGGAGAGATCAATCAGCGTCTGGCACTTTTATGTAACGAGGTAACCCTGATTGTGGCAGGTCTGCCCATCAGGATTAAATGAGGATTTATGGGTTATTTTCGAAATCTGGAAGCCAAAATTAATGATATGGTCAGCCTCTTTAATAAAAAAGAGCGTCTGCTTATCCTTATTAATGCGGATCCCGATGCCCTGGCTTCAGCCATGGCGCTGAAACGTATTTTGTTCCGCAAGGTCCAGACCGTGGCCATCGCCCATGTTAATGATATTTCCAGACCGGATAATCTGGCCATGATCAAGCTCCTGAGGATTCCCATTCAGAAGTTTTCTCCTCTTCTGGCTGCGCAGTATGACAAGTTTGCCCTGGTGGATTCCCAGCCTCATCATCATCCGGATTTTGAAAAAGTAAAGTTTTCAGTTATCCTGGACCATCATCCCCTGTGTGAGGATAAGCCCGCCCAGGCCGATTACAAGGAGATCAATCCGGATTACGGGGCCACCAGCTCGCTTTTGACCGAGTATCTTTACAGTCTCAATATCAGACCGGGCAAGCTCCTGGCCACAGCTCTTATTTACGGGATAAAGACCGATACCCAGAGTTTCGAGCGTAAGTTCAATGACGTGGATATCAGGGCCTTCAGATATCTGACTAAATTCTATAACCCCTTGCTTCTGCAAAAGATTGTCCGTTCTGAATTTCGTAAAGAATGGCTCAAGTATTTTTCCCTGGCTTTCAGGAAAATCAAACTTCTGGGGCACGGGGCCAGCGTGTTCATGGGCAAAGTGGAGTCTCCGGATATTCTGGTGATACTGGCTGATTTTTTCCTGCGTATTCATAATATTTCCTGGGATATGGTCAGCGGAATTCATGATGATTCACTGATAGTGATATTCAGGGGTGACGGGCTGCGCAAGGATATGGGCAAAATGGCCGCCAATATGTTTAAGGACCTGGGTAATGCCGGCGGGCACAAGCAGATGGCCAGGGCGGAAATACCTCTGAGCAAAATCGACAAAACTCACCCCCAGCAGTTCATTCTCAAAAGACTTTCTGATATTAACCTCAAAAAAAGAAATAAAATTAAACAGGCAGTCGGCAACCGAGTCGTGGCTTTAAAGGAAGGGAATGACACTAAGACAAAAGCTCTCCCTGAGTAATGATCCCGTGTTTCTCATTGATGGCAGCTCCTTTTTGTACAGGGGCTTTTATGCTTTTCCGGATCTGAAAAGGTCTGACGGATTCCCCACCAATGCCATCTTTATTGTGCTGCGGATACTTTTCAAACTGATTCGTGAAGAAAAACCAAAGTACGCGGCTTTTTTCATGGACGGCAAAGGGCCTAATTTCAGAAATGAGATATACGAGGATTATAAGGCACAACGACTTAAAATGCCTGAAGACCTGGCCGCTCAGATCGACCCGCTTCTGGAGGG
>JAWOGL010000282.1:0-4662 GCA_046496945.1 Desulfonatronovibrio sp. | reverse complement strand
AAGAAATTTTACCACAGAGAACACAGAGAACACAGAGCGAAGAGTATCAAGAAGATACAAGGTTCAAGGTTAAAAAGAGAAAAAAAGAGATTTTACCACAGAGAACACAGAGAACACAGAGCTAAGAGCATCAAAAAGATACAAGGTTCGAGGTGAAAAATCAAAAAGTTGCTTGATGAATTTTTACTTGAAAAGAAATCCGTCCGGATTTATCTAATTCGTTTGTTTTTTTTGTTCAACAATAATAATTATTCATAATTAGTAACTATTCAGCACGAAGGAATAAGAAGACCCGGCCCCCGGATCTGGTTCGGGGTGCCGGTTAAGGCAGGCAGTTGCCTTTTTCCGTCATTCCGGCGAAAGCCGGAATCCAGTGTGCTTAAATGGACATATTCCGTACGTGGTGAATAGTTACCATGATTATATGTATCTGTTTAAATTCAAGAAAGTTTCAATATAAGCAGAAGGTTATGTTTCCTTAAATAAATAAGTATCCTGTCCGGCATTTGAACTATATAATAACGGCGCAATAATGAATGACCTCCTTTCCCATATCGGCGATACCCCTCTTGTTGAAATAAAAAATATTTCAGCTGGTACCAATGTCAGAATATTCGCCAAGCTTGAGATGAAGAATCCCGGCGGGTCAGTCAAAGACAGGGTGGCTCTGTCCATGATTGAAAGGGCGGAGAAAATGGGAGAGCTGACACCGGGCAAGACGGTTATTGAAGCTACTTCCGGCAATACAGGAATCGGGCTGGCCATGGTCTGCGCGGTTAAGGGCTATCCTCTCAAACTGCTCATGTCAGCAGCGGCTTCCCAGGAAAGAAAAAAAATAATGCGGGCCTACGGCGCGGAAATTATATTGACTCCGGGTCATCTGAGCACTGACGGCGCCATAGAAGAAGCTTACCGTCTGGCCAGGGAAGAGCCGGACAAGTATGTGCTTATGGATCAGTTCAATAATCCGGCCAGTGTGGATGCTCATTATAAGAGCACAGGCCGGGAAATCTGGGAGCAGACCAAAGGCAGGCTTACTCATTTTGCCGCGTGTCTCGGGACTACCGGAACCATTATGGGCATTACCAGGAAGCTGCGCGAGTCCGGCCCGCAGGTTGCCTGCGTTGGTATAGAGCCTTATCCGGGACATAAGATTCAGGGTCTTAAAAATATGCAGGAGTCTTATCCGCCCGGCATTTACGATAAAAAGTCTCTGGACAGGGTGATTCATGTAAAGGATGAAGACGCCTTTGCCATGTGCAGGGAACTGGCCCGCAGGGAAGGTCTTTTTGTGGGCATGAGTTCCGGAGCGGCCATGGCCGGATGTCTGGCCCTGGCCGGGGAAATTGAAGAAGGCGTCATTGTGACCATTTTTCCGGACAGCGGAGAAAGGTATTTGAGCACCGCCCTGTTCAGTGAACCGGAACAGGCCGGGCTGAGACTGTTTGACCTTAAATCCAGGAAAAAGATTTCTCTTCAAAGCACGGCCAAGAGACCGGTTTTGTTTACCATCGGTCCCAGAACCAATCTTATTGACGATCCTGATTTCTGGCGAAGGGCGGTTTTTCTGGATGTGGTAAACCGCTATCTTGCAAACAAAGGTGACCGGCCAAGGCCTGTGGTGGCGGTGGCTGATTTTGATGATCGTACTCTGGAAGAAGTAAGGGCGGGCAGTCTTGATCTAAGTGAATTCAGCCGTAAATCAATAGCCGGTCTGGAGGATCTTTCCGCTAAAATGAATATAAGCAGGAACTTCCGGTATATACCTGCTTCCAGTTATCTTGAAGAGAGCGTCCGGGTCTGTTCCAGGCTTTTATCCAGCGGCCTGGCTTATGAAAAACTGAGATCAGTCTATTTTGATGTGGGCAGAGATCAGGATTACGGCAAGCTGGCCGGAGTGGACCCGGCCACGATTATTTCCGGGAAGACTGTTGACCTGGAGGATTACGTCAAGGACAGCCCCCGGGATTTTACCCTGTTTAAAAGGGCCAGCCTGAAAGATCTCAAAGAAGACAACGTTCTCAAAACCAAATGGGGCAATGTAAGACCTTCATGGTATTTACAGATGGCCGCGTCAGTATCTGAAAACCATCTGGATCTGGTCCTTGGCGGAGAAACTAATTTTTTTCCTCATCTTGATAACCTTAGAAGTATCTGGAAAGGAGCCATGGGCCTGGAACCCCAGTGCTGGATTCTGTCCCAGTCAGTACGGTCCGAACCCGGCAGAGAAGGGGTTGCCGGTCTTAATTCCCTGGCCCGGGGAGATGTAAATTATTATGCTCTGCGGCTCTGGCTGTTGTCTGTATCTTATCACAAGACCCTGCTCTATTCTGAAAATACCCTGAATATGTGGGTTAAAAACTGGCACCGGGTACAGGAAGTATATATTCAGCTAAGCGTCAGCGAATTTACGGACAAAGACCCGGCCTTCAATGAAGAGGTTTCCCGAATCTGTACTGAACTCCGGAGCAGCCTGCACGGGTGTATTGAAGATGATCTGTCTGTTTACCGGTTCTGGCCGGCTCTTTTTTCATTCTGTAAAAAAATCAGCAAGCTGATAAATGAGGAAAAAATCGGTCCGCAGCAGGCAGAAAAATGTCTGGGCACTTTAAAAGAGGTGAATGAGATTCTGGGTATTCTGGACTGGAAAAACCTTCCCCTGGCCCAGAAAGATTATCCCGGGGTTTTGAGCGCCATGCTTGAGAAAAGGTCTCTGGCCCGGCAGAATAAAGATTATGCCCTGGCTGATGAACTCCGCAAAGAGATTGTGAACATGGGTTACAGGATTGAAGACACTCCTGACGGGGTACGGGTTTACCGGCCGGCGTGACAGTACTATGAAAAAGGGATCTGTTCACCATAGTTTAATTCTGGAGCCAAGGACTTTTTCAACAGGCTGTTCAGTCTTTTGAATTAGGTCGCAAGTTGTGACGAACTGCTACTTTTTAGTAATTATTAATCATGTTCATCGACCAGCCCAATATTTATCGGCTGTACATAAAAGATGTGATAAACAGGTATCAGGAAACTATACGGAGATGATAAAATGTCTGAACAGTTCTGGATAGCTTTTGGAGACGTGCATGATCAGCTGGGAAATATTAACAGGATTGAGGATATTTCCCGGGCGGACGGGGTTCTTATTTCCGGTGATCTGACCAATGTGGGCAACAGGGCCAAGGCAGCCGGCATGCTGAATGAAATCAAAGCCCTGAACAAAAATGTATTTGCCCAGATCGGAAATATGGACAGCCCGGAAGTGGATAAGTTTCTGGATGAATCAGGATGTAATATTCATGACAGACTGGTACAGCTTTCCAGCCGGGTCCATGTTCTGGGTCTTGGCTATTCAAATCCCACTCCTTTTTCAACGCCTTCAGAAGTGGATGAAAAACAGATCAAGGACTGGCTGGACAGGGTTGTTGACCACGCCCTGGAAGCAGATAATCTGATTTTTGTGTCTCATACGCCTCCGTACAATACAAAAGCTGATCTCCTGAGTTCCGGAAGTCATGCCGGGAGCAGGGCGGTGAGAAGCTTTATCGAAAAAGTGCAGCCTGGCGTATGCGTGACCGGTCATATTCACGAAGCCAGATCAGTTGATCATCTGGGCGAAACCGTCATCATCAATCCAGGCACGTTCGGTTCGGGCGGTTATGTCCGGATAAGTTTTGACGGGGAAAAGCTCCATGCAGAGCTGCGGCAGGTATAATGATAATTCATTCGTGGAATGTTAACGGATACCGCGCCGTGGTGGGCAAGGGATTTCATGACTGGCTGGCTAGTGCTGATTCAGACGTTGTCTGCCTTCAGGAGGTCAAGGCCAGGCCGGATCAACTGGCAGACGCGGACCGCTTAGTACCCGGATATGAAATATTCTGGAACCCTTCCCGGATTAAAAAGGGTTATTCAGGAGTGGCCTCATTTTACAGAATCAGGCCTTTGGACATTTCCACAGGCCTTCCGGACAGCAGTCTGCAGGGGGAAGGCAGGCTTATTCTCATGGAATTCGCGCAATTTTATCTTTTTAATGTCTATTTTCCCAACGGCCAGATGAATGATGAGCGTCTCCGGTTCAAGCTCAGATTCTACGATGCTTTCCTCAATTTCGCGCAGGAGCTGCGCAGGGATAAACCTGTGGTGGTCTGCGGAGATTTCAACACCGCGCATAAAGAGATCGACCTGAAAAATCCCAGAGCCAATGCCGACCGTTCCGGTTTTCTGCCCATAGAAAGACAATGGCTGGATAAGTTTGTTGATTCCGGATACGTGGATACTTTCAGGATGTTTAACCAGGACCCGGACCAATATACCTGGTGGACATACAGGTTCGGAGCCAGATCAAGGAACGCGGGATGGCGCATCGATTATTTTTTTGTATCTGAAGAACTGAAAAGCAATGTTGTCAGGTCCTGGATAGAACCGGCGGTCATGGGCTCGGATCACTGTCCTGTGGGCCTGGAACTTGAGCTGTAGTGGTTCGTCACTGTTAACCAGATGTAACTTTGCTGATTTGTAACTGTTCACCATAACCGGAACCTGCCTGGGGCTAAGGTTTCTAAAATAATTTATCAGCCACCCGCTGCGCTCGACGTAAAGGCAGACTGTAAGACAGACTGAATATTTTCCTCCTGGCGACTTGCCAGGAGGAAAGGATGCCAT
>JAWOGL010000270.1:0-7883 GCA_046496945.1 Desulfonatronovibrio sp. | reverse complement strand
AGAAACCTTAGCCCCAGGCAGGCTCCAGTTATGGTGAACAGTTACAATAATACTCGCTATATGATCAGGGGAAGTTATTCAGATTGCGCCATCATGCAGACACAGTTTGGCCATGTTTTGCCCGAATATCTCCCTGCAAAATTTTGATGAGCGCAGATGCTGACTGTTCTGGAGTTAAAAGTTCTTTATTTTCCTTCCAGGGCCTGAATACCTGGTGAAGATTTTTGGCAGCACCGCCTTTAGCTTTTCTTGCCTGTTCCTGCATTTTCGTATCGACAATGCCAGGTCTATAAATAAAACTTACAACATTTCTGGTTTCAGCGGCCAGTTGTCTGACAAGATGTTCCTGTGCTGCTTTAGCTGAGCAATATGCTGCTATGCCTGGCTGAGTTATCTCTGCTGCACCGGAACCAATAAATACGCTAAATCCCTGGCCAGTTGATAAAAGCTTCGGGACAACATGTTTGATCAAAAGGAAGGAAGCTTTGACATTGACATCAAATATCTTGGTAAACTTACCCTCATCAAACTCCCAGATATTTGGTCCGGGATAGAGTAAGCTGGCAACATGTATAAATCCCATAAGATTTCCGGTTTTATCAGCCTCATTCACACAATGGATAACTGTTTCAGTTTTTGATATGTCTCCGGCAACAGCTCTAGCTTGCGCGCCTGCCTTGGAACACTGGGCAGCAGTTTCTTCCAGTAGTTCCTGACTACGAGCATTCAAGATAAGATTGACTCCACATTTTGCCAGGCCAATTGCCAGAGCTTTGCCTATGCCCATTGATGCACCGGTGATAATAATGGTTGAATTTTCTGTTAACATGATTGCTCCGCAGTTGTCCGTCTGGTTATAGCTTCATAAAAGATATCCGCAGTTTTGACACCTTCCGCCAAGGTCACCCCCAGAAATGTTTTTAAATGGGAGGTTCATTTTGATTATCTTTTCCCTCTACATTTGTTGAGTTTAACAGGGGTAATATTTTTTCTAAAGTAGAAATACCTGCATAGCTCAAGGGGTATATTGTATTTACAATGTTTAGAAAATTGAGTTGATTAAGATGGTATTTCGCCAAAGATCATTCAGTGACAAGAAACGCCTGAGGCCTGAGACCGAGAGGTATAAGTTACCCGCATGTTTGGCTGTGTCCGGCACACGCTTGTGTAAAGATATTCCCGGCATAAGTATTTTATGACACTTAAAGTGAGTTCCGGATTCCGGGCGCGCCCGGGTTGGAACGCTTACGAGGAAGAACCTTTTTTTCCATGCTTATCAGGCCATAACCGCAGTATGGCAAAAACCCGTGAACCTTACCAGAAATAATCGAAGCGTATTACTACTGCACTATGCTTGCCAGTCTGACTGTTGACAGTTTTTTTGATTTTTCCTAACATAATGGTACACAAGTAATCAGGGAGAGATCTTATGCCAAAAACCGCCACAACCCACGCCCGCATGGATCCGGTAATTAAGAAAGACGCGGAAAAAATTATTAAAAGTATGGGGCTGTCCATTTCAGCAGCCCATGATCTGTTTTACCGTCAGATCATTGCCCAGCAGGGCATTCCCTTTGAACTTCGTGTTCCCAGAAGGGAGACAATAGAGTCCATGGAAGGGGCCAGGCAGGGGACGGGTAAAAAGTATGAAACAGTTCAAGACATGCTGGCTGATATTTAGATGCTGCCCATTCGTCCCACATCCCGGTTTAGAAAAGATTTAAAGAAAGCACTCGCTCAGGGATGTGATCTGACAGAGCTTGAAAAGGTATTGCAAACACTGGCCATTCCCAGGCCGCTGCCTCCTGAATACCGTGATCACAGACTAAAAGGAAAGTGGCATGATTTCAGGGAGTGCCATATTCAACCGGACTGGCTGCTGATTTATACCATTACTGACTTTGAACTCAGGCCTGCCCGTCTGGGAAATCATTCAGCACTTTTTGAATGAGTTTTTGTAACTATTCCGTAAGGTCGAATAAGAAGACCTGGACCCCGGATCTGGTCCGGGGAGACGGTTAAAGCAGGCAGTTGCCCTTTTCCGTCATTCCGGCGAAAGTCGGAATTCAGTGCAGTTGGATAGCCATATGCCGTATGTGGTGAATAATTACCAAATTTTTTAACAAAGGAGATCATTTTGCATCGTAAAGGCAGTAACACACAGTCTGAGGATGAGTGGCGCCTGTTTGAGGCTGAATCCGCTTACGCAGAGAGTGCGCTGCAGGAGTCAATGGGAGATATGGAAGCGTGTATTGCCGCCGTTGAACAGGCGCTGGCGATAAAACCGGACTATCCCCCTGCCGTGCTGACCATGGGGTCAATTGAATACCAGCGCGGAAATCTCCAAGAAGGAGCGCGTCTGTTCTCAACACTGCTTTCTTTGCCCAACGAATTTGGAGATCTCTGTGAAGTTATTGATAAGGCTGGAGACTTTTTGATTCAAGAGGCCAGATATGCGGAAGGTCTGAAGCATTATGAAGCAGCGGCACAGAGATTTCCTGAATGCGTCAGCCTTTATCAGGGAGTGAGTTGCTGCGCCGGGCATCAGGGACTGTTCGATAAGGCTGTAGAGGCTTCGCAAAGGGCCCTGGAACTTGAGCCTGATAGTCAGGAGCTGGTGAACGATCTGGGATGGAGTCTGTTTGAGGCTGGTCGGCTTGACGAGGCCAGGGAAGTACTGATGAGAGCAGTTGACATGAACCCTTTGGATGAGCTTGCCCGCGAAAACCTGCGGGTTTGCCTGCTTGAGCTGTCAGAATCACCGGCAGCAGATGAAAACTAAATAGCACAATGATGAACAGTTAAGTTGAACCAAGTTAAGTTTGCTTCACATACCAGCCAGTCACCAACCATTTTAAAAAAAACTGATGAGCCATAAAAGTTCATGAGCAGAAAATTCATACCAAACACCGAAAAATCTAAAAGTTAAGCTTGGAAGAATCAGGGCAGGCTTAATCAAAAAGGAAAACCCCCCTGGTTTGCCTGCTTCTAAAAAACCCTTATACTCCTTGATGAGTTTCCATCCGGAAAGTCATTCTTTCAGTACGCTGAAACTGACGATTCCGGATGAAAACCGATGGACCGGGGGATGCACCAGCTTGGGAAGGCCATGCCCCTGGTAAAGCCGGGTCAGGACTTTTTCAACGCGCTGATAAGGAGAACTTATTTTGCAAGATCCGCTGCAGAAACAGGAACAGGACCATCAGGAGCCTGGGGTCAAGAATAATATTGCAGTGCATTTCCTGATTTTTCTTGTTGTAATAATTCTTGTCTATATGCTGCTTTCTCCCATGTGGCAGAGAACCCAGATAAGCTACAGCGCTTTTCTGAAGGAAGTCAGGGCTGACAATGTCCAGGAGATTACAGTCCAGGGCGACAGCATCCAGGGTACCTTTAAACAGGAAGTTGAAGCAGGGGAACGGGTCCTTACTCGTTTTGCAACTTACCTGCCGGCTATGGGCGATGATGAGCTGATGCCCCTTCTGCGGAAAAAGGAGGTTCAGGTTTACACTGAACCGGAAAGAAGTCCTGTTTTCTGGTATCTGCTTCTCTCCATACTCCCTCTGGTGCTCATTTTTGTGCTTTTATATTCTCAGTACAGACGAATGCAGGGAAGCGGGGGTTCTGGCGGAATCTTCGGCATCGGAAAGAGTCAGGCCAAAAGATTTGACCAGGGCGTTCAAACCACAACTTTTGAAGATGTGGCCGGAGCAAAGGAAGCCAAGGTGGAACTCATGGAAGTGGTGGATTATCTCAAGGAACCCCGGAAGATTAAGGACGTGGGCGGAAAAGTTCCCAAGGGAACAATCCTGGTCGGTCCTCCGGGAACAGGTAAAACCCTTCTGGCCAAGGCGGTAGCCGGAGAGGCCCGCGTACCTTTCTTTTCCATTACTGGTTCGGATTTTATGGAGATGTTTGTTGGAGTCGGGGCCAGAAGAGTGCGCAGTCTTTTTCAGGATGCCAAGCAAAACGCGCCCAGTATTATATATATTGATGAAATTGACGCCATAGGACGCACGCGGGGATCAGGCATTGGCGGAGGGCACGATGAACGCGAACAGACCCTGAATCAGCTTTTAAATGAACTGGACGGGTTTGAGACCCACGACAAGGTGGTTGTGCTGACCTCCACAAACAGACCCGACATTCTGGACCCTGCCCTGACCCGGCCGGGAAGATTTGACCGGCGCATCATGGTGAATCTGCCTTCTGTCAAGGAGCGCCAAGAGCTGCTTGAAATTCATTCCCGCAACAAAACTCTTGAAAAAGATGTTGACCTGGAAAAACTTGCCAGAGAAACCCCTGGATTTTCAGGCGCGGACTTGGAAAACCTGATGAATGAAGCGGCTCTTATCGCTGCCCGGAACGACCGCAAAACCATCAGGGACCAGGACATTGAAATTGCCCGGGACAAGATCACCATGGGGCTCAAAAGGCATGGACTGGCTATGGTTGAAGAAGAAAAACGCGTGGTGGCCTATCACGAAGCTGGACACGCCATAGTCGGGATGATCCTGCCTGAGGCGGATGAAGTCCATAAGGTTTCAATTATTCCCAGAACCCAGGCCATGGGCGCCACTCAGCAGTTTCCTGATCAGGAGCAGCATGTTTACAGGCGCGAATACCTTATGGATAAACTTGCGGTCATGATGGGTGGAAGATGCGCCGAAGATCTGGTGTTCTCCACCGCAACCAGCGGAGCTGGAAATGATCTGCAGCAGGCCAACAGGATGGCCCGCCGCATGGTTCAGGAATGGGGAATGAGTCCGGAGTTTGAGCATATGGCCCCGGGAGGTTCAGATCAGGAAATATTTCTGGGCGAGGAAATGGGCAAGACCCGGGAATACAGCGAACAGACTGCCAGAGAGATTGATAAGGCGGTAGAGGCTATTTTGAAAAATGCCCATGACCGGGCCAGGGAAGTGTTGAGCAACAACCGAAAAGCCCTGGATGAAGTAGCAGAAGTCCTTCTGGAGCACGACGAAATCTCCGGCCAGGCACTGAGAAAGATTATTGAAGACAGGTAACCCTTCTGCACCCTTAACAGCGGGTTGAACAGCCTCTTGAATATGGGCTTTTCAACACACTGTTAATCAAAAAGAGAAAGGACATTCCAAACTAAAGCAGGAGTCAAGCTGTCTTCTTCAGGCAAGTCTCATCATTACTCATGTGCATCAATAAATAGATAGTCCCGGTTTTTCATCCGGCTATGACAATCAATGCACATCCCTATCTTGCCGGCGTTCTGGACTTTATTGTCCGGAGTGTGCACGAGCCGGAACCAGTCACTGGTTTCGGGATTGAATCCTTCTTTTTTGTACATGCTGGTTACATTTATGAGCTCTTCATCATCAGAATAATTTTCTTTTACGATTATGGAACCATCAGGCATGTTTTCTTCCAGCATTCCTTCCCGGATGCCCTTCAAGGCCTTTTCGTTGACGTATGTTGTAAGCAGAACTCCATGCGGTTCAGTGCCTTCATATAGTTTTTCAGTACCCGGCCACAGTTCCCATTCATGATATGGAATTCCTGATACTTTATCTGTTCGATTGTTTTTTAACTGGACTTGTTTTCCGCCACAGCTGGATTAGGTTTTTATCAACCGACAGAAAGATTTTCCAGGTGGAACCCGGCTTGGATTGTTAAGATCTGAGGCGGATATTTCTTCCAGAATTTGCCTGGCAGTGAAATTTTAAGTCAGATATTGGCAGACATGGATTTATCTAACCGAATCCATGTAATGATTTGTAGAATCCATGAATCTTCTGAATGTTCAAAAAGATTGGGAGGCAGGCCATGTCTAGAATGTTTTCAGGGTATTTGCTGGTTATATTTATGTTTACCTTATGCAGCGGGTTAAGCTTCATTCCCCCGGTATTGGGTGATCCTGTGGTGGGCGATGCTCCCCAGCAGATCAAAGATCATTATGTGCCGGAACCGGATGAATATGAAGTCGAATCCTGGATAGAAGACCTGAGAATCCCCTGGTCTCTGGTTTTTATCAGTGAAGAAAAGGCCCTGGTCACTGAAAGATCCGGCCGGATCCGGCTGGTAATCAACGGAGCCATGCAAAGGGAACCTTATAAGATTATTGATGAGACAGAGCACGTGGGTGAAGGCGGCCTGATGGGGCTGGCAAAGCATCCGGATTATCATGAAAATAAATACCTGTACCTCATGCATACCTACCGGGAAAACAACGAACTTTATAACCGGGTGGTCCGCTATCTGGACACAGGTGAAACCATGGAACTTGACCGGATCATAGTGGATAGGATACCCGGACACAGGGTGCACAATGGCGGACGCATCGCCTTTGGTCCCGACAATATGCTTTACGTGTGCACAGGTGATGTCGGGCAGCCAGAGACAGCACAGGATATCGACAATCTCGGGGGCAAGATTCTGCGCCTCACTCCGTCCGGAGATATTCCTGAAGACAATCCTTTTGAAGGTTCTCCGGTTTATTCACTGGGACATAGAAACCCACAGGGTCTGGCATGGCATCCAAAGACCGGAGACCTGTTTTCCTCGGAGCACGGTCCTTCAGGAGAGTTCGGCCTGCAGGGCAGGGACATCATCAACCTCATTGAAAAGGGGGGCAACTATGGATGGCCTCATGCGCTGGGCGAGGCAAACTTGGATGAATACATTGATCCCCTGATCATGTGGATGGATGCCACTCCCCCCTCAGGCATGACTTTCTGGAACAACAGGCTTTATCTGGCCACCCTGCGCAGCGAAGCTCTTATCCGGATGGATTTTCAGAAGGCGGGTGATTCCTACGAACCTGTGAGCATTGACCGCTTGTTTGCGGACGGATCTTTCAGCGGGATTTATGGGAGGCTGCGCGCCGCTGTGGTCGGTCCTGACGGAGCGCTCTATGTATTGACGAGCAATTTGGACGGCCGGGGCAAACCCCGTGAAGGAGACGACAAGATACTTCGCCTGACCCGGAAATAGGTATGGCAAAGGTTGTACTTAAGATAGGTGCCCGGGGGCGAGAGATACCCTCTTGAACAGCTGCCCCGCAGCAAATAATCTGTTAACCATAACCAGGTCTGAAGTATGCGACTTCAAGATGTAATTTCCATCCACTTTCCGGCAAAGACACGCTGGGTGGTCACTGCCGTGGCCGCGCTCCGTGAATACGCTGAGGGCATCGGGTTTGACAAAACGAATGCCTCCCGGATCTGTCTGGCTTTGGAAGAGGCTGTCTGCTATGCCATCAGCCTTGGCTATGACAGTGAGCGAGACTCTTTACGCGTGACCCTGGGCAGGACCACTCTTGGTCTGCAAATAACTGTCACATCCAAGGGCCTGCCCCTGAACGAGGATTCGCTTCCCCAGTTTGACCGGCAACGGCTGGAATCAGAAGGGGACATGACCGGAATACATTCGCACCTGATTCGAAGCGCGGTGGACAAGGCTGTTTTCTCCATTCTCAAGGACAACAGGCGCAAAATCACTTTATTTAAAAACCTGCCCATTGCTGCACCTGCGAAGGTCCCGCTGCAAAGCGAACACTCCCGACCCGGCCTGAAAGACGCCTCGCTGAGTACGACCATCCGTCCCGCCGGCCCCGACGACGCGCAAAGCATCTCCCGGCTGGCTCTGCGTGCCCATGGATCATTGCTGTTCAACGCGGATATCTATTACCCGGAGCGGGTCCGGGAAATGCTTGATCAGGGGGAAATGCGTTCCATGGTTGCGGAAACACCGCAAGGGGAAATTCTAGGACACGGCGCTCTCGTGGCTGAGGCGGCCGAGGCATTATTTGAAGAAATTACCTTCGGGGTAGTGGACAGACGATTGCGGGGCCGGAACTGCTCCGGCGCAATCGCCCAAGCCCTGATGGCAAACGCCGTTGAACGGGACCT
>JAWOGL010000222.1:0-7840 GCA_046496945.1 Desulfonatronovibrio sp. | reverse complement strand
ATGGCATCTGAAAACAGTCCCATTGAACCGGTCACCCAGAAGGCCCCGAACTTCAGAAACAGGGTGATAAGGGAGGCCAGCACAGACAATAACGCAACATTTCTGGGGATGATTTGTTCCTATTCCGAAAATAATTGCAGCTGAATCAAAATCAGGCTTTGGGTATTGATTTTGAATGCAGTTGTTTATATCTTAATAGTTCAAAGTTCAAAGTTCAAAGTTCAAAGTTCAAAGTTCAAAGTTCAAAGTTCAAAGTTCAGAGTTCAAAGTTCAGAGTTCAGAGAAAGAAATCAGCGGTTTAACTTTATTATTGCTGCTGATTTTCAGAATTTTTAATTTAATCAAGATATTGTGAATATAGTTTCTGACTGTTCAGTTTTTTATATTATAAATTGACATATTATGTCTAATCTGAAAGAGTTAATAATCTTAAACTGTTAGAGTATGGTAAAATATTAATGTCCAAATCATGGGTGGAATCAAAGTTTCCGGAATTTGTAAGAGATGTGCTTCGTGATTTCTGTCTGGTAAGCAGGCATTTATTTACTGAATTTTCCAGGTATGACCAAACCGGCCAGATAAGTTTTTCTTTTTTCAAAGACCTCCTGGGCGAGGAGATGAACAAAGGGCAGCTCTGGAGATTAAAAGATACTTCCCATATCCTTTTTCGTTCGCAGGCACGTCCTGACCGTCTGGGTCTGTATCTGGACTGGAGCATTGGATATATTTTTCATGAATGCATGAAACTAAGAGAGGACTCATATCAACAGGAAAATTACCGCCCCTGGTTTGAGATGATGCACGGTCAGGCCAATCTTCCCCCTGAGGAAAGGCTCATCAGCAAAGAACTTTTTACTGTGCTGGAACAGACCAGCGAAAGCATCGAACGGGAGGTTTCCAGGGTCCGCTTTATCCTTTTTCACAGCAGAAGACTTTTTGCCATGCTTCTTCCTGCTCAGCAGAACAATCCGCTGCTGGCCAGATTTTTCTTCGCCCAGGAAGATCTGGTCCGGGAAGTATTCAAGTCGTCTTATGATGAACTGATCCACGGCATTTACCAGGACCAGCCAGGCAAGATGTACGAGCTGGCAGCACAAAGCCTGGAGCTTGGTGGATGGACCAGAGAAGCAGAGCTGGCCCGTCAAAGACTTTAACTTGACTTTTTCAGGCTGTTATGACTAATGTAGTCATGAAAAAATGCAATAATATCATTTTTAACTTTACAATGGAGGAAGGAATGAAACGCTTTTTGTTGTTTGCGATTTTGCTGTTGGTTATGGTTAGCTTTGGTTGCGCCAAGCCGGTTACACCGGAGCCTGAACCCCCTCAGAAAGAGGCTAAGGTGGAACCCCCGGCGCCGGAACCTGAGCCGGAGCCTACTGTTCCCCCCCAGCCTACGGCCAGAGAAATTTATGAGAGAAACTACGCCCAGCTTCCAACCAGCCATACAGTGGTTAAAGGTGAATGCCTCTGGTGGATAGCAGAGTACAAACAGGTTTATAATGACCCTTTTATGTGGCCCTTGATTTACAAGGCCAACCGCGATCAGATAAATAACCCCGACCTTATTTATCCCAAACAGGTCTTTCAGATTCCCAGAAGTTATCAATTGGACGAAGTCAAGACCAGCCGCAAATCAGCAGGAGCGCCCAAACCATATCTTCCGCCCAAGGCAGCCACATTGCCTGCTGACATAAGGGCTGAACTTGGCTGGAGCTTTTAACAGAACTATCTTCCCCGTTTTCAAGCCCCGGCCGTAAGGCCGGGGCTTTTTTTTACCTGTCCCGTTTTGTATGCGCCTTGCTCCAGGCCCACCCCGTGATATAAAAATCCAATTATTTTCCATGCTACAAGAGGAGGAATCATGTTTGTTTCATTATTTCATAAAAATCCTGCCAGACAAAAATATGACTTTGAAGAGGCAGACAGCCCAGAGCTTCTCAGGGAACTTTATCCTTACAATAAGATATGCAGAGTGGCTTTTGATGACTCCTTTATTATGCCCAGGCCTCCGGAGCAGATATTTATCACTGACACCACCTTCCGGGATGGCCAGCAGTCCAGGCCTCCTTTTACGTCCCGGCAGATAGCCGATATTTTCGAGCTTATGCACAAGCTGGCCGGTCATTCCGGTCTTATTCGCCAGAGCGAGTTTTTTCTGTATTCAGATAAGGATAAGCAGGCAGTGCACGCATGCCTGGACAAAGGGCACAAATATCCCGAGATAACCGGCTGGATCAGGGCTAATCAGGATGATCTCAAGCTGGTCAAAGAAATGGGGCTTAAGGAAACAGGGATGTTGACCTCGGTTTCTGACTATCATATCTATTTAAAACTGGGCAAAACCCGCAAACAGGCGGCAGAAGATTATCTTAAACTGGTGGAGTCGGCTCTGGACTGGGATATAATCCCCAGGTGTCATTTCGAAGATATTACCAGGGCCGACATTTACGGGTTTTGTGTACCCCTGGCCCAGAAAATGATGGAACTTTCCAGACAGAAAGGACTGCCTGTCAAAATCAGGCTCTGCGACACCATGGGCTACGGAGTACCTTACCCCGGAGCCTCGCTGCCGCGGAGCGTTTCCAGGATTGTACGCACTTTTACCGATGACGCCCAGGTTCCCCCTCAATGGCTGGAATGGCACGGTCATAATGATTTTCATAAAGGTTTTATTAATGCGGTGACCGCCTGGATTTACGGTTGTTCAGGCGTTAATTCCACGCTTTTCGGTTTTGGAGAGCGCACAGGCAACACCCCTCTGGAAGCCCTGATCATTGAATATATTTCCCTGACCGGTGATGATGAAGCAGCCTATACACCAGCCATAACTGAACTGGCCAGATATTTTGAAAAAAATCTTAATGTACAGATACCGCCCAATTATCCATTTGCCGGGCGGGACTTCAATGCCACCAGCGCGGGGATTCATGTTGACGGTCTGCTTAAAAACGAAGAAATATATAATATTTTCAACACAAAACATATTCTGCACCGAGACATTCCCATTATTATTACTGATAAAACCGGCCGGGCCGGGGTGGCATACTGGATCAATCACAACCTGAACCTGTCCGAAGATCAGAAACTGGATAAGCGCCACCCCGCGGTTAAGAAGATATATGAGAAGATTATGCGCTCATATGCCAAGGGCAGAACAACCAATTACTCTCACGAAGAGATGCAGAAGCTTGTCCGCCGGTATCTGCCTGACATGTTCCTGTCATCGTTTGATCAGCTCAGGAATCTTGCGCACAGGGTGCTTAAAAACATCATGCTTGAACTGGCTGCCGAGCCCGCCCTTACTACCATGGACAAAAAGGAGATTGAGCTTGCAATTAATGTATTCTTGAGTGAATATCCTTTTATTCAGTATATGTATGTCACTGATATAAACGGCAGTCTGTTGACCTGGAATGTCAGCGATATTGGGGATATCCCCAAATACCGTCAAGTCCCGGTAAACGCGGACCTCTCTGACCGGGAATGGTTTGTCAAGCCGCTGAAGAACGGTAAAATGTATCTTACGGATTTCTATAAATCATCTTTTACCGGCAAGCTCTGCTTAACCGCGTCGATCCCGATTTTTACCAGTGAAGATGAGATAGTCGGCATCCTGGGTGCGGATATTCGTTTTGATGAACTAGTCAAAATCCAGGAAGGGCTGGCTGAAGATCAGGAACTGTTTCAGGATTATTAAGAATCCAGCGCTGAAAGCCGGTGGCAAAAAAAGAAATATGTAGCGTGATTATTGACCATATCCATGGTTCAGCCCTGAATTCATGTTTCTTCTGACAGGAACTTCCTGCCGCTTCTTAAACGGGACAGATCCTGAGCTGGTTTTAATTTTCGCTGCTGATCATAATGTGTGATGATTGTAATCAAGATGCTGCAAAGAAGTTAGACTGTTTCGCCAGGAGGAAGTTATGTGGAAAAAGTTTGTTTTGCTGGCTGTAGCCCTGTGTTTTATTGCCGGCTGTTCCAGCATGAAAAAAGAACCTGAAGAAGGCACTGTGTACGAACCTGTTGAACAGGTCCCTGAAGATGAAGAAATAAATCAAAAGTATTATGACTTCGAGGATATACCCATCCCCGGCGAGATGAAGCTCAATCCCGATGATTCCATACTCTTCGAGTCCCGGGATACCAGGGCGGGCATGCTATCCTTTTCCGGCCGGGTCGACAGCGAATCTCTTTTTGAGTACTTCCAGACAGGCATGCCGGATGAAGGATGGCGGCTCATCAGCTATATCAAGTATGGAACTTATATTCTTACTTTTGATAAACCTGAGAAGCTGTGCATTATCCGTATCATCGAAAAATCGTTCAGTTCAGAGCTGCAGATGTGGATTTCGCCCAAGCTGAACGGTTCCGAGTAATCATATGAAAAAGACATTGGCTATGGTGCCGGTTAGATAAATGCTTCCTGAACACTACCCCCTATTCAGGCTTTTCAGCGGAAAAAGAGTTCACCTGGGTCTGACCGGGAGCGTTGCCGCCTATAAAACGGTAGAACTGCTCCGACTGCTGCAAAAGTCATCCGTGGACTGCGGAGTAACCATGACCGCGTCAGCCCGGGATTTTGTGGGTCCACTGACCCTGACCGGCCTGGGTGCTGATCCTGTTTATTGCGGCAGGGAGTCTGATCCTCAGGAACCCTATTCTCATCTGGCCCCGGCCCGGTCCGCCCAAGCCCTGGCAGTTGTCCCGGCCACGGCCAGTATTATTGCCAAAGCAGCCCATGGCCTGGCTGATGACATGCTGTCCACCCAGATTGTGGCCTTTGGCGCTCCGGTGTTTTTCTGTCCTTCCATGAATCCCTCCATGTGGGAAAACCAGGCCACCCGGGACAACGTTAAGCTGCTGCAGTCCCGCGGACACGTTATTGTTGAACCGCATGAAGGGATGGTGGCCTGCAAAGATGTGGGCACGGGTCGTCTGGCCCCTGTGTCTGAGATTTATTATCATATTCTGAGGGCTCTTTCTCCCTGGGATCTGTCCGGCAAACATGTTCTGGTTACTGCCGGTCCTACTCATGAATATTTTGACCTGGTCCGCTATTTTGGAAATCCTTCCTCAGGGCGCATGGGTCTGGCCGTTGCCCTGGCCTGCTGGCTCCGGGGGGCAAGGGTTAGTTTTGTGCATGGTCCCATGGAGTCTGTATTCAGTCTGCCTGGCTTTGAACCCCTGCCCGTGATCACTGCCAGGGAAATGTTAAACGCCTGTCAGGATGTCTGGGATGATTGTGACGCGGGTTTTTTCAGCGCGGCTGTTTCGGATTTTGCACCTGTACCCAGTGGCGAGTCCAAATTTAAGAAAGGTGATCTCAAGGTCATGCACCTGGAGATGAACGCAAATCCGGATGTCCTGGCCACACTTTCCTCCAGGAAGAACAATAACCAGATAGTGGTCGGATTTGCCGCGGAAGCAGTGGATATGGAAACAAATGCCCGGTTGAAGCTTGCCCGCAAAAATCTGGACATGATCATTGCCAACCAGGTGAAGCCCGGTCATATTCCTTTCGGCAGCGCGGATAATCAGGTTATGGTCATGGATAAGCACGGCAGGACGGAAACCTGGCCATGCTTGTCCAAGGCAGAAATTGCCTGGAGGCTCATGGATTGGATTTCCCTGATTTAAGTTTTTATCAATGGATCCTGCGAGGTCAGGGCATCAAACATGTGCTCTCCGGCAAAACCGGGTCAGCGCCCCCTAAACCTGCGGGCAAAGCTCAAAGTACAGAAACTCTTTCTTCGGAGGTCCTTTCCGGAAAGATTGCTGACCCCAAAACAGCGACCAGCTCAAAACCAGCCGTCAATCAGGGTATCCCTTCCCCACTGCTGAAGTATAACAGGCCTGCCTATTTTCTGTGTTCATATCACGATTTTCCCCTGGATATTGAGGAGGGCTTTACAAATCCGCGGTGCGACTTAATATCAAGAATATTTGCCAGCCTGCAATGGAATGAGCGCACATATACTTTCTGGCCGCTGTCGGTTTTGAAAAAGGAAAAGGTGGTTCCTGATGCTGAGCTTTTTTTAAAAGGGATTGCCCTGATCAAGCCGGTATACATAATACTTTTTGGGTCCATGGCCTTTGAAACTGTTTTTAAAGACCGTGAATATACTTATGGCCTTCACAGATATAATGAGCATCAGGTAATTGCTCTGCCGGCGTTTGATTCACTTATGCCGGATAATCGTTTATTAAAACAACTGGTCTGGAAAGTTCTCAAAAAATATACGCCTGCCCGGTTTTAATCAGGTAACGTGCATCAGGTTAAAAAAATGAAACTGTATCAAACACTCATAATGGTCTCTGTGGCTGTGCTGTTTGCCTGCGCCCTGTCAGCCGCACCCAGCCAGCACAAAGTGCTGACTGTGGATCTTAGCGGCCCTGTCACCCCTGCTCAGGAAGAACTGCTGGAAGATGCCCTGGCTGAAACGCGGGACAATGGATATATCAATCTGCTGATCCAGCTGGATACTCCAGGAGGACTGGCTGAGTCCATGCGCAACATGGTTAAGTTGATACTTAATTCTGAAGTTCCCGTCACGGTGTGGGTGACTCCGTCCGGCGCCAGGGCTGCTTCAGCAGGGGTTTTTCTGGTGGCAGCCGCGGATCTGGCGGTAATGAGCCCTCAGACAACCATCGGTTCAGCTTCACCGGTTGATGTATCAGGCAGCGCCCCGGACGAGACCATGTCCAAAAAAATTGTTAATGATCTTCTGAGTCTGATTAAATCGGTTGCCCGGGAAAGAAACCGCAATGTTCAGTGGTACGAATCCGCTGTACTGGAAAGCGCCAACCTGGAAGCCGGGGAAGCCCTTCAGGAGAAAGTGATTGATCTTATTGCTTTATCCAGAGAGGATTTGCTGGCCCAGATGGGCAAGAGAGGGGTAAGGGTCCATAATGAGGAAATTTTCTTTGCCGCTGAAGATGTGGAAATCGTGGATTTTGAACCGGGGCTCAAGTATAAACTCCTGTCCTGGCTGCTTCATCCCCAGATAGCCTACCTGCTTTTCCTGGGGGGCCTGGCAGGCCTTTTCTTTGAATTTTCCAATCCCGGGGCGATTTATCCAGGCGTGACCGGGGCATTCTGCCTGATACTGGGGCTTTACTCCCTGTCTGTTCTGCCCACCAACGCAGCCGGTATTCTGCTCCTGGTACTTGGTTTTATATTGATCATAATCGAGGTCAATGTGCCTACATTCGGCTTGCTAACCGCGGCGGCTTTGGTTAGTTTCTTTTTTGGTTCCCTGTTTTTATTTGACCCTCAATATCCATTTTTTCAACTACCTGTTATGACTATTATTCCCATCATAATTGTACTTACTGCTGTTTTGCTTGCACTGGCCTATCTTATCGGCAAATCCCAGATGGCTCCCACTACCAGTGAAACAGGCATCCATACTGACACGGTGCAGGTTCTCCGCTGGAACGGTCAGGAAGGCAAGGTTAAGGTCAGGGGAGAAATCTGGAACGCCCGGTCTCCTGAGCCCGTGGATATAACTCCCGGCCAGAAAGTAAAAATT
This sequence comes from Desulfonatronovibrio sp., assembly GCA_046496945.1. Taxonomy (GTDB): domain Bacteria; phylum Desulfobacterota; class Desulfovibrionia; order Desulfovibrionales; family Desulfonatronovibrionaceae; genus Desulfonatronovibrio. The sequence goes on along the minus strand of JAWOGL010000222.1, from coordinate 305 downwards.
GACCGGATTGAAGGGATGACTATATACGTAAAGCCCTGAGCGCTTTTTTTGAATTAAGGTTTCTTTTTTGCACATTATAAATATTGTTTCAGGAGGATCTTATGCTTACTTACACCTTGCCGATTATTATACTGGTGGTCCTGTTTCTGATGAACGCCATCAGGATTCTAAACGAATATGAACGGGCTGTGGTCTTCCGGCTGGGAAGATTTTTAAGTATTAAAGGACCAGGTCTTATCATTCTGATTCCCGTGCTCGATAAGAGGCTGCGGACCCAGCTCAGGATTGTAACTCTGGATGTTCCT
>JAWOGL010000165.1:0-8979 GCA_046496945.1 Desulfonatronovibrio sp. | reverse complement strand
CAAGAAATCTGCTTGAGAATTATTTTAAAACAAAGGTAACTATTCACCATAGACAGCGGCCAGTCCCTAGTTCATGTTTCTGTTGATACGAACTCCCTGTCGAGGTTCCCTAAGGCAAACCATTGGCTGGAAATGTTATACTGGATTGGAAATCTTGCATATTTTGGTAAAAAATCGGCAGTTTCTAATGTGTATGGTTTGCCTGAACGGAACCTGCGACGGTCAAACATCGCATCAATGGCGAAACATGAACTAGGGACTGGCCTTAGATTCAGTGGCTGATTATAATATAAGGTGAATAGATACAACGGGTTAATGACTTTTTTGTCTATTCTGCAGAGTAAAACCAGAAACAAAAAAGGAGGTAATAAAATGGCACTTATGGATGAACAGATTAAAAAAAATGTAGTGGATGAACTTTACTGGGACAACAGGGTTGACGCTTCCAAGGTAACTGTGGAGGTAAACAACGGCAGGGTGACTCTTCAGGGAGAAGTACCCACTTATCTGGCTTCTACCGCGGCTTATGATGACGCCTTGAGAATACTTGGGGTTATCGGCGTCGACAATATGCTGGTGGTTAGATATCCTGTGGGAGTGACCACTCCGACAGATGTGGAAATACTTAGTGAAATTGAAAAGAAACTGGCCAGAAATCCTGATATCGACATCCTGGACATGGATATCACGGTTGACTCTGGGGAAGTCACTCTGCGGGGAACCGTGGATGCCTACTGGAAAAAGCTTCATGCCGAAGATCTGGTTGCGTCTGAACCCGGGGTGCTGATCATCAATAATCACCTGGCCATTGTACCGGCCAAAGACGTTATTGATCAGGACATAGCCGGTGATATTGTCAGATCCATTGAAGCCCGCGCAGCTGTATCCGCGGATGATGTGAATGTTGAAGTCCTTAACGGACACGTGATTCTGACCGGAACAGTGCCGACATGGGCTGCCAGAGAGGCTGCTTATGAAGCAGCGATATTCACTGCCGGAGTAATTGATGTTGAAAACCGCATAGACTTTATCGCTCCGGCGTTATAGCTTTGCTTAAAAAAGGATTCCAGCCGGGTTTCCCCTCCCGGTTGGAATCCTGACTTTACACGGCACACAACAGATTACAGAAAAAAAGCCCCGACATAACAGCCGGCAGCCACCCGGCAGCTGGCAGATTTTCAATACCCTGGCAGCAGGGTTTTCATAAGCCCCTTGAGATGGACAGTAAAAAGAGAGAGCAAAATGAAAGACTATACCATGGAAAGAAACAGAATGGTTGAAGAACAGCTGACTACCCGGGACATCACCGATCCCCGGGTGATTAACGCCATGAGATCCGTCCCCAGGCACCGATTTGTTGAGCCGGGACAGGAAGATCTGGCTTATACTGATCAGCCTCTGCCCATTGGCTGGCAGCAAACCATTTCCCAGCCCTATATTGTCGCGCTCATGACCCAGGCCCTGGAACTGAAACCGGAAGACAAGGTCCTGGAAATCGGCACAGGGAGCGGATATCAGGCAGCTGTCCTGGCGGAGCTTGCCCGGATCGTTTATACCATTGAAAAAGTCGAATCCCTTCTGGAACGGGCTCAAACTATTCTGGAAACACTTGGTTACGACAATATAGTCAGCAAGCTTCATAATGGTACTCAGGGCTGGCCGGAACACGCGCCATACGACGCGATCATGGTCACAGCCGGCGCTCCCGACATTCCCCGCCCTCTGCTGGATCAGATGAAAGAAGGAGGCAGAATGGTGATTCCGGTAGGTGATCAAACCCTTCAGGAGATGCTCAAGGTAACCAGGCAAAACGGAAATGTTCAGATGGAAAAAATCGGGGGATGCAGGTTTGTGCCTCTTCGGGGAGAACACGGATGGTAATTCATGACCAGACTTACTTAGTTTGTAACTATTCACCACATACGGCATATGTCCGTTCAACCACACTGGATTCCGGCTTTCGCCGGAATGACGGAAAAAGGCAACTGCCTGCTTTAACCGTCACCCCGGTCCCGGATCCGTCATCCCGGACTCGATCCGGGACCGGGATGACGGATCCGGGGTCCAGGTCTTCTTATTCGATTTTGCTGAATATTTACCTTAGTTTAACACAGGAGTAATTTCTTATGCAACAGGAAGCCATGTTCTATACAGGCCTGAAAAACGGAGCAGTCCGCTGTGATCTTTGCGCCCATCACTGCGTGATCGAAGATCAGGAGTACGGATTCTGCACTGTACGCCAGAATATATCCGGCACGCTTTACACTCATGTGTTCGGCCAAACCATAGCCCGCAACATCGACCCTATTGAAAAAAAACCTCTGTACCATTTTCTGCCTGGAACCGCGTCTTTTTCCATAGGAACGCCTGGATGTAACTTCAAGTGCGGATTCTGCCAGAACTGGCAGATATCCCAGGCAGGACAAAAAAGCGCCGGTCTGGGCAGCAGGCTCCTGCCGGATGAAGTGGTGCAGGAAGCTCTCATCAATAACTGCGCGAGTATAGCTTATACTTACACCGAACCCACGATTTTTTTTGAATACGCCTATGAAACAGCAAAGCTGGCCAGAGAAGAGGGAATCAAGAATGTCTTTGTCACCAACGGGTATATTACCCCTAAAGCCCTGGATGTCATGGCCCCGTATCTTGATGCCGCAAACGTGGACCTCAAGGCTTGGGACAACGAATACTATAAAACGCACTGCAAAGCCAGGCTAAAACCAGTACTTGCGACTATCAGGCATCTCAAGGAGCTGTCTGTCTGGCAGGAACTGACAACCCTGGTAATCCCGGGCGAAAATGATACTGAAGACCAGCTCAATGGAATCGCTGAATTTATTGCCGGTATCAGCGTTGATATACCCTGGCATATAAGCGCGTTTCATCCCACCTATGAATTTATGGACCGGATATCAACCCCGGCCCAGACTCTTCAGAAAGCCGAAGAAATCGGTAAAAGTCATGGACTGCGCTATATTTATCAGGGCAATGTGCCGGCCGAAAACAGTACCGCCTGCCCGGCCTGCGGCGAGCAGGTGGTAACCAGAAACTATATGGGAGTCCGCCGCTTAAGTATTAAAGACAATAAGTGTCCTTCCTGCCAGGCCAGAATAGCCGGTATATGGCGATAACCGAAAGAACAGAGAACAGTAAATGAAACAGTACAGACAAGTTAATCAGACAGATGCTGAAAGGGAAAAGGCAGTCCCGGCTGATTCGGCCCTGTTTACCGATCTTTACGAACTCACCATGCTTCAGGCTTATTATCATCATGATATGCGCGGGGACGCGGTATTTACGCTTTTTTTCCGGCGTCTTCCTCAGAGGCGAAATTTCATGCTGGCCTGCGGACTTGATACTGTGCTTGATTATCTGGAAAACCTTCGTTTCACCAGGGATGATATTAAATATCTGCAGTCACTTGGTAAATTCTCTGAGGATTTTCTTCGCTGGCTGCAGGAATTCAGGTTCTCCGGTCAGGTCCGGGCGGTAGCCGAAGGCACGCCTGTCTTTCCCAATGAACCAATCCTGGAAGTCAAAGCTCCCATAGCCCAGGCCCAGCTCATAGAAACCTTTGTCATGAATCAGATCCACCTTCAGACCATTCTTGCCTCCAAGGCTCAACGACTGGTGAATGCGGCCGGTGAGCGCCCCATTGTTGATTTCGGCGCCCGGCGCATGCACGGAACCGACGCGGCCCTCAAGGGTGCCCGGGCCTTTTATATCGGGGGACTGGCAGCTACCTCCAATGTTCTGGCTGGAAAGCAATATAGCATACCTGTAACCGGTACCATGGCCCACAGTTACATTCAGGCCCACGAAAATGAAGCCGAAGCCTTCAGGAACTTTGCGGATCTGTATCCACAGACGGTCCTTCTGGTGGATACCTATGACACCATGAAAGGAGTATATAATGTCATTGATCTGGCAAAATCTATGGGCAGTGATTTCAAAGTCCGGGCGGTACGCCTGGACTCAGGAGACCTGGGGGAACTGTCGCGGAAAACGCGTCAGGCCCTGAATTCAGCAGGACTGGACAAAGTTGAAATATTTGCCAGCGGCGGCCTTGATGAAGATGCCATCCATGAACTTCTAAGGTCCGGTGCTCCCATTGACGGGTTCGGCGTAGGCACATCCATGGGAGTTGCGGAAGACGCTCCTTCTCTGGATATGGCCTACAAACTCTGTGAGTACGCAGGCAAAGGCAAACTGAAACTTTCCAGCGGAAAACCAATCCTGCCGGGCCGGAAACAGATCTTTCGCGTAGAAAAAAACGGAGAGGTTCTCAGAGACACCATCGCCCTCAAAAATGAAAAACTGCCCGGCCGTGCTCTTTTAAAAAAAGTAATGATCAAAGGCGAAAAAGTACCTGAAGAAAAAGTGGAACTTGCAGACATGCGAAAACACGCTCAACAGGAAATCAAAGGTTTGCCCGGCCGGCTCAGAAAGATCTCCCCTGCATCGCCTCCATTTCTGGTGGAAATAAGCAAGGCCCTGTCTGACTATCAAAACCAGGTAAAAAAGGAATTTTCTTCCTGATCCGACTATAACTGACTGTTGAAAATCTCCCAATTGGCTTTGTCGCTATAAGTTTAGTTCAACGTTCAATGTTCAATGTTCAATGTTCAACGTTAAAAAGTAAGAAAAAATAATTGGTTCCGGGAACTTTTTTTGTTGTTTATCCGGCACCCACTTAAGTGAGTATTATCCCGGCATAAATCTTTAGTAGCGTCCTAAGTGGGTAGCGGGACTGTCGCTTGGAATTTTTGAGCAGCCAGCATGATAAGGACTTTTTCAACACACTGTTAGTGCTTCCGCGCATCTTTTATTTCTTTGTTTTGAACAGCGTAAATGAGAGCATTGGCTTTTTCAGAGAGCATGTTCCACTCGGTTTTTAAGGATAAAAGAAGTTTGTCCCAGCCATCCGGGATATTTTCTTCAGCAGGTTTATCCTGTTTTTGTTCTTTTAGTACAGATTGATAAGTACTGATCAGCTTTTGCGCGGATCTCTGTCTGGAAAATTCCCGGGCCGTATCAAAGGCGGCTTTTTCCCAGGCACCGGCTTTTTCCGGTTCAGCAAAGAAATCAGCAACCGCCTGGGCGAACATTCCCGGGGAAGCGTTTTCATCCAGGAGTCTGCCGTTATATTTATCCTGTACCACTTCCCTGGCTCCAGAGGCATCCAGGGCAATGACCGGCACGCCCGCAGCCATTGCTTCGGTCAAAACCATTCCCTGAGTTTCAGATTTTGAAGAAAAAACAAAGAGATCCATTGCCTGGTAGGCATCGGCCAGATCGCGACCGCTCTGTTTCCCGGCCAGTATCAGCTGATCACTCAGGCCGTTTTTGTTGAATATTTCCCGGATACGGCTCTTGCTGGGGCCGGAACCCACTACCAGGAAACGAGGTTTATCCGGAATTTTATTAAAGGCCAGAACCATGGCCTCGGCCAGATACTCCAGATTTTTTTCCGGGGCGAGCCTGCCCAGATGGCCGATTACCGGGACATTTTCAGGAATCTGGTGTTGCCGGCGGAAACCGGCACCGTCTCCGGAACTGAAATAGTCAATGTCCACTCCGGTGGGGATTACCTGGATAGAAGCGGTTACTCCTCTTTGGGCGATGAGATCGGCAATGCTCTGGCTGGGGGCTATTACCCGGTCGCAGTGGTTGGCGTAACTGGTGGAGAGATTAACGGCAAGCCTTTTCATGATTTTTGAGTCCATGGGTACATAATGAGTGTACTGTTCATAAAGAGTGTGATGAGTGAACACCAGGGGCAGGTTTCTGCGGTATGCAGTCCGGAGAGCGGCGTCTCCCAGCAGATACGGATGATGGCTGTGGATCAGATCCGGATTGAAGCTGTTTATTCTGTTGTTGATGATAAAAGGCAGGGGGACGCTGACTGAAAAATCACTGCCGTTAAAGTTCTGAATAGCTGGAACCCGCAGTACATCCTTTTCATCAGAGCTCTGTTCTTTGTGAGAAAAAGTCGGTGAGATTATCAGAACCTTGTGACCTTTTGCCCGCAGGTCCCGGGCAAAAGAATCAACGGATTTGGCCACTCCTCCCATATGAGGCAGATAAGTATTGGTAAACATGCAGATGTTCATTCTTCAATCTTCTCCAGTTCAAAGCGCTGTCTGTCCAGTCGCTCCAGAGATATTTTCCGGTATCCGGGAACATCTATGATAATGTTGTCGGGCCGGGTCTGTGCATTGGAAAAATCCGCCTGTATTTCAAAATGAGCCTTTTGATTCCTTTGAAAGCTTACCGTGATAGAACCGAAAGGAGTTCTTGAAGGCCCGAAGCTGATCAGCGATTCGCTCTGGGTCCATTCAGGCAGGATGCCTGATCCCAGGATCAGGGTACCGCCTTCTTCCCTGACAAAGAGATTTCGAACCATCATTGCCCACTCCGCGGCTGCCCATCCGTGCTGTCCATCACCCATGCACCCTCCTCCTGTCAGGGGATGAATGGCCTCGGGCCACTGCCCCGTGGGGCTGGCTATATCCGCCACAGACCGGACCAGATCTTTGTAGCGGGGATCTCCCATGCGAAGCAGGGTCTGAGCAATATCCAGAGTCAGATAGGCATTAATTCCGGAATGAATCATATCCTGAAAGAATGCTCCTTTGTGAAAACAATTGTTCAGGAGATATTCGGTGGTTTTCATGATTTTCCGGTCATGGGGAGAAGTAAGCTTAAGCGGATAGTCCGCCACCATGGAACCTATGGCTCCGGCATCCATGCGTCTGTATGGCGAAGCCGGTATTCCTCCCCTGGAACGGTGCGCAGGGATTGTCTCGATACTTTCATATATGCTCTGTTCGAAATCACCGGCCTGAGACTGATATTCCTGCTGCTCCTGCGCTGATCCAAAAAGTCCGGCCAGGCGCGCGGCTGAGCCAAGGCCTGCCACCCCCCAGAAGTCATCCCAGTAATAATAGTCATTTGGTCCCAGGTGTTCCGCGCTGAAGCCGGCAGGGAGCAGTCCGGAATGCGGGCTTTCTGGTCTTTTGCTCAACCGTTTTCTGGTTATCCAGCGGGCTCCTTTGCGCACGGCCTTCATCCAGGCCGGACTGAAAGAGTGACCGGTAAGCTGCTGAAACCGGTCCATGATCCAGAGTACCTGGCCATTGGAATCCCATTCGCCTTTCTGGGACTGAAAGTATCCGGAGAACTTTTGAAGATGCGGAAAGGTTTCCAGAAGGCGAAAAGCCCGGTCAGTCATCCCCACTGCCATCATGCCGTTAAGCATGAGACACGCGTCCCGGAACCAGAAACGCCTGTATGTATAGGGACCCGGCACCACACTTTCGGCGGAAAGCAGAATCAGGGTTCTTACGGCGGCGTCGTAAAGGAACTGAATTTTATCGTCTGGAACTTTTAGACGGGCAGTAGAGGACAGGGCTTCATCCCATGCATGGTTGATGGTCCTGGGGGTGCTTCTGGATGAAAAAATACTTTTTTTAGGGATGTCCTTTTTCAGGGGGATACTGACCCGGACAGGCTCGGCCGTTTCTCTGGAAAATGGAAATACAGCAGCAGAAGTGGCCATCCCTACTTTACAGGCAGTTTCAGTCTTGTTTTCAGGATTTTTTATCTGGTGCAGGACGTCTCCGTCATGGTAGTTGGAAAAGAAAACCTTTTCCGGATTCCGGTCAAATTTTACCGGTGTTTCAGAGTTGACCAGCCATCCTGGACTGTCTTGCAGGTGGTGAATATGGTCAATGAATTGAATTCCTTCAGGATTGTATGGCCGCAGAGCCACTATCAACCATCCTCCTTCAGGACAGGCGGCCCGGGCTTCGATGTTAAGCACGGGCTCGTTGTTGATAATGTCCATGCTCACCAGGGATTCCAGACTGGCTTTGTTTCTGCTGGTAATCGTTTTTACGGCCAGGTTGGGAGACAGGATCCATTCCTGCGTTGTTTCGGAATTTCTGGAAGGCAGAATAAGATCTTCATTTCCGGTCATCAGCCATAAATCAAGGGACCACCCGTCGTAAAGAGGTGTGACCATTCCTCTGGGATCCACAAGGGGATAAAGGGGAAGCTCAGGATGTCCTACAGCAGTCCAGTTGCGGTGGGTCAGATTGATATGGCTGAAAGAAAACGCCCTGGGCACAAAGGAGATATCCACCGGATTGAACTGCCTCTCCACCCAGTAAGGCCAGACCCAGTCAAGATTGTGCTGAATAGCCTTGTTAATGAGTCCCCGGGCATGAAAGATGATTCCGGCCCGGAGCAACTCAATAGGTTCCTGAACCTCGGATGGTTGGGCAAATTGCCTGAACCGGGCCATAAAATTAAGGGGGTCAATTATTCCATATACTTTAGCTGCTCGCTTAACGAGAAATTTCCAAGGTAACCAATATGTCAGCATAATAATAGAGCCTTAGTTTTTTTGAATTAATCAATCAGGATGCAGGTTGATCATAAAACAGATATGGGGGAAAACCCGTATATCTTATAGATTTATCCTGTATTCCCCGAAAAAAAATAATTTTCCTCAAAATTTTTCTTTGAAGACACAGTCAATTATATCAACGATTTTTAAAATGTCCATACCATTACTTGCTATTCTCCACAATTTGGAAGTCAGAACAGACAATTTGACACGCAGGAAATATTTATATAATAAATAAAATAGACAAGAAGTGATATACTGTCCAATTTATTCTTCCCTAATCCTCAAGAAAGAACTCAATACGTGGGAGCAGAAGCATGATTGAATATGATTCCGTGACCAAGGTCTTTGGAGTAGGTAAAACCGCGGTTACCGCCACTGACAATGTTACTTTTACCATAGAAAACGGCGAAACCGCGGTTTTTCTGGGCCCTTCAGGATGCGGCAAGACCACCTTGCTGCGCATGACCAATCGACTTGAAAGCATTACCAGAGGAACCATAAGTGTCTCGGGCCGGAATGTCATGGATATGAATCCCCAGAAACTCAGGCTGACTATGGGATAT
>JAWOGL010000208.1:0-7442 GCA_046496945.1 Desulfonatronovibrio sp. | reverse complement strand
TTTGGCATCACCAGTATCGGACTTGGCGGGGGGCTGAGCAGGCTTGGTCCTTATTTTATTGAGTCCGCCCGGAAAACCCTGTCCCACAGACTGTTTCAGCGAAAATGGCTTATTCCTGAAAAGATATGTATCTCTCCTGATCCTGAAATGAGCGCGCTCTGGGGAATGTGTTTTTTGATGATTCACAGGTCTTAACTTGAGTTCAAGGTTAATATTTTTTTGGTAACTATTTACCATAGCCAGCGGCCAGTCCCCGTTTCATGTTTCTGTTGATACGAACTCCCTGTCGCGGTTCACTAAGGCAAACCATTAGCTGAGCATGGTATACTGGATTGGAAATCTTGCATATTTTGGAAAAAATCGGCGGTTTTTAATGTGTATGGTTTGCCTGAACGGAACCTGCGACGGTCAAACATCGCATCAATGGCGAAACATGAACCGGGGACTGGCCTTAGATACAGTGCTGATCATAATATAGGGTGAATAGATGTTTTTTTTGTTGATATATAAATTTTTACTGTGCTAACCGATAATTTAAGCACCAGATTGAGGCAGTATGGAATCCAAACCTGATATATGTTTTGTGGCATCGGAAATGTATCCTTTTTCCAAAACCGGAGGACTGGCTGATGTAATTGGAATCCTCCCGCTAACTCTTCATAAGATGGGATATAAAGTCTGCGTCATCACTCCCCTGTATGGCAGACTGGCCACCAGCGAGTTCAGTCCGCATCTGATTTATGAAAACGTGAATGTAGGATATCCCTGGCCTGAGATCAGCGCTGATATATTTCAGGCCGGCTTTCACGGCCTGCCGGTCTATTTTATTGATAGGGGCGAGTATTTTGACAGGCGTTATTATTATTGTACACATAAAGGTGATTATTTTGATAACTGTGAAAGATTTGTCTTTTTCTGCCGGGCAGCCATGGCCCTGATGAAAAAATTCGGTACCCCGCCCAGGATAGTTCATTCCCATGACTGGCACGCGGCATTAGTTAATTCATATATTTATTATAATAAAAGGCATGACCCTTTCTGGAATGATACATCTACGATATTTACCATTCACAATCTGGCCTTTCAGGGACGCTTCTCAGTAAGGCTTTTCTGGGACAGCGGACTTCCTTACGATGCCTGGACCGTTGATGGAGTTGAATATTATGACAGTTTTAATCTCTTGAAGGGAGGAATAGCTCATGCTGATCTGGTGACTACGGTCAGTCCATCATATGCCGGGGAAATCCTGACTCCTGAATTCGGATGCGGATTGGAGGGTATCCTGCAAAAGAGAAGCGATGATCTTGTGGGCATTCTAAACGGTGCAGACTACAGCGTATGGAATCCGGAAAATGATAAATATCTTGAAAAAAACTATTCTGTGGATAATCTGGCGGGTAAGGCTGAGTGTAAAAAGAATCTGCTGGAAAGCCTCTGCCTGCCTTCTAAACTCATGCAAAAGCCTGTTCTTGGGTTTATCGGAAGACTGCGCAGTCAGAAAGGAATTGATCTGCTGCTTGATATTGTTCCCTCTCTGGTCAAAAAAGGTGTGGGGGTGATTGTTCTGGGTGAAGGCGGAGCTGAATACGAGGCACAGCTTACGAACCTGGTGGAACGCTATCCCGGAAATGTTGCAGGAGTAGTAGGATACACAGAAGAGATGGCTCATAAAATCCAGGCCGGGGCGGATTTATTTCTTATGCCATCAAGATATGAGCCATGCGGACTTACCCAGATGTACAGTCTTCGTTACGGCACTCCTCCCATAGCCACAGCAGTAGGCGGACTTAAGGATACCATTATTCCCCATCCCGGTGAGCAGTCCACAGGGTTTATTTTTAAACAACCAACTTCCAGAGCCTTGCAGATGGCCATTGATGACGCCCTTGAGTTATTTAAAAATAAAAAAGCCTGGAAAGAACTGCAGATCAGAGGGATGAAAGCGGATTTTTCATGGAAACGTTCTGCTGAAGTCTACGTCAATGCTTATCAGAGTCTTGGTTTTCAGCAAAAAGAGGTTGGAAAAAGTTCTCCGGATAAACTTAATGTAATTTAGATTTGGCCGGGAAAATACTTTTACAGATTATGAAGTTTCGTTGATAAATATCCATTTAAAAGACAGGAGAAACATATGAAAATGAAAGAAATAAGACAGCTGGCCAGAGAAAATTGTATCAAGATTCCTTTTGCGGTAACCAAGATTGAAGCAGTAAGGATTATCCAGAAAGCAGAGGGTAATTTTGACTGTTTTGCCAGGGCGGTGGACAACTATTGCGATCAGCAGGGCTGCATTTTTTATGATGACTGTTTAAGCCTGTCCGCCATTAAGTAGTTGAACCCTTTTATAATATACACTCCTGGCGATCCTGCCGGTCTGGGTCCTGAACTGCTTTTCCAGACCGATGTATCAATCCTTGCAGACAGTTACTCTCTTCTCATTGTCGGCCCTGAAAGCATACTTGAGCATTACTGCAGGCTTTATAATCGTCCAAAATTCTGGAAAAGGATTAATGACCCTGCCCATATTCCTGGTAAAATTCCAGGCATCTATCTTATCCAGCCTTCCCAGCTGGAAGATTATATCTTCCGGCCCGGTCAAGGTGACAGGCACAGCGGTTTTGCAGCCGGAACAAGTCTTCTTGCGGCCTGTGATTTAATCAGAAAAGGTTATGGAAAGGCTCTTGTCACCGGTCCGGTAAACAAGGCCTTCATGCTGGACGCGGGTTTCAGGTTTGGAGGACATACCGAGTTTCTGGCCGATTTTTTCGGGATTGATCCAGGAAATGTATGCATGCATCTATGCGGAGAAAGGCTGAGAGTCAGTCTGGTGACAACCCATCCTGCCCTGCGTCATGTTGCAGACCTTATCACCAGACAAAAAATTATTCTCTGTCTGCAATTGACCCACAATTTTATCCGGAAACTGGGACTTGAAACTCCCCTGGCAGTATGCGGACTTAACCCTCACGCCGGAGAACAGGGCAAAATAGGGCAGGAGGAAGAAACCATTATAAGGCCGGCCATTGAGCAGGCCGTAGATATGGGTATAAATGTTCAGGGACCGTTTCCGGCTGATACTGTTTTCTCCAGGGCCTGCCGGAAAGAGTTTTCCGCTGTTCTGGCCATGTATCATGATCAGGGGCTGGGACCTCTAAAGCTTATTGAATTCGGAAAATGCGTCAATATAACTCTTGGCCTGCCCATTATCAGAACCTCTGTCGATCACGGAACCGGCTACGATCTTGCCGGCACCGGCAGGGCCAGTCCCAGGAGTCTGGAAAGGGCTTTTGAACTGGCTGTAAAACTTGTTCCTGAACAATGTGATGAATAAGACGGGTATCTGTTCAGCACAACTATCTGTTTGTTAATCCTGGAGCCGATCCGGATTTTGTGAGCTACCCTACTTTTTTCATTGATATTTTCCCTTCTTTTTTATAAGCCTGCCGTTTTGTAAAAACAAACCCGAATTTCACAAATACTCAAAGGAGAGTTTAATGTCTGAACAAACTCCGGCATACGTAGAAATTGCCAAACGTCTCAGAGGACTTAGGGAGGCCATGGATTTTACTCATGATCACATGGCCGGAGAAATCGGTCTGCCAGCTGAAAAAGTAAAACTTTACGAGTCAGGTACAGCAGAAATTCCGGTAAGTTATCTGTTTGAAGTAGCCAAACTCTGTAAGGTGGATCTTACTGTTCTTGTTTCCGGCTCCGAGGCTCATCTGAACAACTATGCTCTGGTTAGAAAGGGCAGGGGCATGAATGTGGAACGCAGGCAGGATTATGATTACAAGAGCCTGGCCTATGGATTTTCCGGCCGCAGAATGGAGCCTTTTGTTGTAACCGTTCCTCCAAGAAATGAATCTGAACTGAGCTTTAATGAACATCCAGGTCAGGAATTCATTTATATTCTTAAAGGAAAACTTGAAGTTCGATTAAATGACAAGATCCTTGTTCTGGAGCCCGGGGACAGTCTTTATTTTACCTCCAGAACGCCTCACGCCCTGCGGGGTCTTGAAAACCAGGATGCTGAGTTTATAGATGTAATTATCTAGTTTTTATCCGTAAACGGCTCTTTTTCCTTTTGGCGGCGTCAATCTGCACAATTATTCGTCAACGTATTAAGATACGCCTCTTCATAATTGATTGATTTCCTTGCCAAAAGAAAAAACTTCTCGTTTCCGGAAAGAAAACCAGCAGCTTCAACATCCGGAAAGAAAGACTTTCCGGATGGAAACTATCTAGCTTCACGATAATTATATTTTCATCACATCATGTCAGCCCTGTATTCTTGCTGACGGCTTACGCAGTACCCGGCCGGAGTCAGAAGAACATATCAAAACCAATCAACTATTTAGATGAGGAAAATAATGTTCACCAAAGAAAAATTTACTGATTACGAAGATTTTCAAAAACGTTTTCAAATATCTGTCCCTGATAACTTTAATTTCGCTTTTGACGTGATGGATCAGCGGGCACATACTGATCCTGAAAACCTGGCCATGATTCATATTGATGATGACGGTCAGAGAAAGGAGTACAGCACTGGTTTTTTTTCCAGGGAATCATCCAGACTGGCCAACGCCTTGCGTAAACAGGGCATAAGCAGTGGTGACCGGGTGATGATCATTCTTTACCGCAGGGTTGAGTTCTGGGTGTCCATGCTGGCTCTGCATAAACTGGGAGCAGTGGCTGTTCCCTCTCCATCACTGCTTACATCCAAGGATATTGTGTACAGGGTGAATTTTGCCGGGATTAAAGGGGTTATTATTGAAAACAGCGTAACCGGTAAGGTTGTTCAGGCCTTGCCGGATTGTCCGGATTTGAAGGTTATGGTAGAAGTGGGAGAGGGAAATTCTGATTCCGGACTGCTTGATTATAACCAGCTGATTTCCGGAGAATCATCTGAATTCATCCCGGAGCAGGAAAAACCAGGCGGGGATGACCCTCTGCTTATCTTTTTTTCTTCAGGAACTACAGGACCTCCCAAAATGGTGGAGCATACTCATAATTATCCGCTGGGGCACTGGACTACAGCTGCTTACTGGCATGATCTTGAGCCAGGCGATATTCACCTTACTCTGGCGGATACCGGTTGGGGAAAAGCTCTGTGGGGGAAATTCTATGGTCAGTGGATGGCCGGGGCGGTTGTTTTTGTTTACGATTTCAGAGGTAAATTCACCCCTGCCGGGCTTTTGAAAATTCTGACCCATCACAGGGTCCAGAGTTTTTGCGCGCCGCCGACTGTTTACCGTTTTTTAATCCGTGAGGATCTGAAAAGTTTTGATCTGTCAGCTTTAAAGCATTGTACAACCGCCGGAGAACTGCTCAATGAAAGTGTCTTCCATGCCTGGAAGCAGACTACCGGCCTGTCCATTTATGAAGGCTACGGTCAGACTGAGACTACTTTGCAGATTGCCACTTTTCCTTTTATGCAGCCTAAAGCGGGATCCATCGGCAAGCCCGTACCCGGGTGGGAGATTGTCCTGCTGGATGAGGATGACAAACCGGTGCCCATGGGCGATGAAGGGGAGATCTGCGTGAAAATAGAGCCGGATAAACCTGTGGGTCTTTTTACCGGATATCTTCAGGAAGCGGAAAAAACCGGTACAGTGATGAAAAATGGATATTATCATACCGGCGACAAGGCCTGGGTGGATGAAGACGGTTATTTCTGGTTTCTTGGCCGGGTGGATGATCTGATTAAGAGTTCCGGATACAGGATTGGGCCTTTTGAAGTAGAAAGCGCCCTGATTACCCATCCGGCAGTAGTTGAAGCCGCTGTCACCGGTATGCCGGACGAAGTTCGGGGACAGGTGGTCAAGGCTACGGTGGTGCTGGCTGATGGTTTTAATCCTGAAGATTCTCTTACCACCGAATTGCAGGGTCACGTTAAAAAGGTTACAGCTCCTTATAAGTATCCGCGTATTATCAATTATGTTTCGGAATTACCCAAAACCATCAGCGGCAAGATCAAAAGAGCCGAGATCAGGCAGAAGGACAGAGTTGGTTAGGATGACAGATAAAGTGAGTATTACCCAGGACTATCCTCAAGTGCCCAGGATAGCTGTGGGGGCCGTGGTTACGCATAATAATCATGCTTTGCTTATAAAAAGGGCCAACGCCCCGTCCAAAGGCAGATGGGCTATCCCCGGAGGAAAAGTAAGGCTGGGGGAAACTCTCCAGCAAGCAGCCCAGAGGGAGGTTTTTGAAGAAACAGGCATTACAGTCAATGCCATGGAGCCCCTCCTGACTTTTGATTTAATAGAGCGAAGTCAGGAGGGGAAAATACTTTTTCATTATGTTATTGTTGACCTCAACGCGGTCTATGTCGCAGGAGAAGTGATACCTGGTGATGACGCCCTGAAAGCTGTATGGGCACACGCGAGCGATCTGGAAAGATATAATCTCAGCGCCGCCACCATTAAACTTTTTCAGTTCAAATAAAAAAATATGATGAAAAGCGCCAGAACAATTATCTTTTTTCCCCCAGTCAGGAATATTACCGGCGGTATGCACGTCCTTCTACAGATTGCCGGACAGCTAAGGGAGCTGGACCATAGGGTTGGTTTTTATCTTTGGGAAAAAGGACACACAGGCTTTCTTGAAGGCCTTGGCTTTGATGTCTTTACCGGGAATAAAATCAAACTGGAACCGGGTGATATTTTTCTGGTTCCTGAAGGATGGCCCAATGTCCTGTCTCTGGGCATAAACAGCGGAGCCAGATGTGTAGTCTATTGTCAGAACTGGGCTTATCTGTTCAGCGGGTTGCCTGATGATGTTTCCTGGCATGATCTGCCGGTGGAATTTCTGGCTGTCTCTGATCCTGTGCGCATTTTTATTGAAAAAAGTCTGGGAAAAATACCTCTGGTCATCAGGCCGTACATTGATGAAGCAGTTTTTTTTCCTTCTGACAAAAAACCTGCCTTCCCTGTGAATATTGCATATATGCCCAGAAAAAACAGGGGGCTTTACAGGCAGATCAGGCGGGTGTTTGAGTCGAGAAACCGGAATATGAACGAGATTAACTGGATCTGCATTGATGGTCTGTCCCGCGATAAGGTGGCTGATAAATTAAGGAAGAGCCATATTTTTCTGGCAACCGGCTTTCCTGAAGGACTGGGTCTTCCCTCTCTTGAAGCCATGGCCTGCGGTTGCCTGGTGACTGGTTTTACCGGCTTTGGTGGATGGGATTACATGAGGCAGGCGCATAACGGCTGTAATCCCCGGATTCCGCTGCGTGCCGTACCCTGGGAAGGCAATGGTTATTTCAGCCCGGATGGCGATGTGCTGGATGCGGCCCTGACTCTGGAAAAGGCGGTCAAATTATGTTCCTGTCCGGACGAAATCCTGTCCGGCATTCTGGCAAACAGCCTTTGTACCGCTGGATACTATTCAAAAAAAAATCAAAAAAAAGAAATACTTATATGGCAGGATAGCAA
>JAWOGL010000132.1:0-17123 GCA_046496945.1 Desulfonatronovibrio sp. | reverse complement strand
ATCCACGGCTGACACGATAAAATCATCATTATAATCGAGCTGGAAATCCGTGCCCACCAGATAATCTTTGGTGGTTTGATGCCCGTTTATATGCCATCCATCTTCAATATTGACGGCTATGGCCACCAGAAACTCCAGACCGGGTTCCACCGCGTCCAGAGAATAAATGACATCTGTCTGGACCTTGTCCGAACTTCCCCGGGGCTGGGCTGAAGCAGACCAGCTGCCAAGCAGGACAGCTGTTAATATAAGTATGGGTATTAAATATTTTTTCATCTGGAAGATTTAATCAAGTTATAATAGATCGGGGTTGTAACCGGCAAAATATTGTGTATAAATATATAATCCCGCATGCCTGATTCCACCCAGAAACAGACATGCGGGAGAATAATGGACCGGAAAGCATTTTCCGGACCAGGAGGAGGGGCATAATTGCGGCATGAAGAGACTTAACTCCCTTCATGCCGGTTTATGTTATCAGGCCCTTTTGGCAGGCCTGAACAGTTTGGCAAAAGCCTGTTTGCGGTTATACAGCCTGGGTCCCAGATCTGCTACCGCTCTGGGATAATAATTATGGGGCTTTGCGGTAAACAGATAAATCACCCGCACTGAATTCGGATCTCCTAGAACAGCGCCGGGATAAATCTTTTTTGCTTCCTTGAGTCTTTCTTCTGCCAGCTGCTTCATGTCATCCAGATCCCCGAAGTTCATGGCTCCGGTTGGACAGCTTTTTACGCAGGCCGGCAAAAGACCGTTGGTTACCCGGTCATTACACATGTCGCACTTGGACATGATCAGACTGTCTTTATCTTCCCTGGGTATGTCATAAGGACAGGAGTTGCGAATCTCTTCAAAGTAGAGATCCCTGGTCTTCTGGGTAAACAGTACCGCTCCTGTTTCATAGTCCTGGGTTATAGCCTGCTCGTCATCCATATCACCTACCATCTTACATGGAGGATCAATACAGTGTCTGCACTGATCCGGGAAAAAGAGCCAGTCTTTGAGCTTATCGTTTTCCACCAGTTCTTCCATGCGGACCAGTTTGTAGGTTATAAATGAAAGATCTTTGGGATTCTGATGAGAACCCCAGTTGCGGGTTTCTTCAGCCGGCAGCTTATGCCATTGCTTGCATGCTACCTGGCATCCCCTGCAGGCCGTACATTTTGTCAGATCTATAAAAAAACCTTTTCCATCCATTTTTCATTCCTCCTTATTTTTTCCGGACATTGGCCATGAAGGCTTTGGTTTCAGGAATACCAGTATTTGGATCACCTACCGACGGAGTAAGCAGATTTGCTGAATCTCCTCCATACTTGGGATGAACCCAGCCGTAATGGAAAGGCACACCAATCTGGTGGATGGTCTGATCGTTAATAACAAAGGGCTGCACCCGGTGAGTGACTATGGCAACTGCATCAATCTGTCCCCGGACCGTTTCCACAATTACTGTTTCTCCGTTGTCGATCCCCCGCAGTTTAGCCAGCTGGGGACTCATCTCCACAAAATTCTGGGGTTCAGCCTCCAGAAGCCAGGGAGTCCAGCGGGTCATCAGACCTGTCTGCCAATGCTCGGTGACCCTGTAGGTGGAACAGATAAAGGGATATCTGGGATCACAGCTGGCCATCTTATCAAGGTGAAAAGATATGGCGGTTGGACTGTGCAGGATTTTAGAGAACGGCTGTTCTTCAAAGGGGCATTCCAGAGATTCATAAAACTCAGGAAAAGGACCGTCATTACGTCCAGGACCGTATATCTGTCCAAAACCGTGTTTGCGCATAATAAAGGGATGTTTTGTCCCGGGCTTCCAGCCGCCGTCAGGAACATCACCTATCCATTTATCTCCGTCCCAGGCAATAACCGGTTTTTCAGGGGCATAAGGATTGCCCTTAAGATCCACGGAAGCTCGGTTATAAAGGATCCTGCGGTTGACCGGCCAGCACCAGCTCCAGTTTGGATACAATCCTATTTTGGCCTGTTCATCAGTCTGGGTTTTATCTCTTCTGGCGGACATGTTTCCATTCTCTGTATAAGAACCGCAGAAGAGCCAGTTTCCTGAACTGGTGGAACCGTCGTCCTGGAGAAAGGCGAAACTCGGGACAAGAGTGCCTTTCTTGTATGTTTTGCCGTTTATTGTCTTATCTTTGAGAAAATATCCGTTTATGAGTTTAGCCACTTTATGCGGGTCAAAGTGCTTCTTCTCATCCACCCAGAGATCCGTACTCAAATTATTGATGGGTTCAGGATAAGCTCCTCCTTTCTGATATTCTTTCTTAACCCTTTCAAAAAGGTCATACATAATCTGACCGTCATGTTTGCAGTTGCCCATGGGCTTGGCTGCGGCGTATCTCCACTGCATCCAGCGCCCGGAATTGGTCACGGAGCCTTCCTTTTCCATAAAAACAGCACAGGGCAGGAAAAAAACTTCCGTATCTATTTCCTTGGGGTTCATGCCAGGTCCCTTCCAGAAGGAAGCGGTTTCATTGTCAAAGATATTGACAACCACCATCCAGTCCAGCTTGGTCATGGCTTCTCTGTTTTTATTGGAATTGGACAGGGCGCAGGCAAGGTTCTGTCCCCAGCACAAGAATCCCTTGATCCGGTCCTGATTCATTTCATCGAACATGGTCAGAAAAGACGCGTCCTGACCGGCATCCAGCCTGGGCATAAACTGATAGCCCTGCTCCGGATCAACATTGTTGAACATGGCCTTGAGCAGACTGGCCACATACTTGGGTCTGTTCTGCCACCAGTTTGCGCTTTTGGGATCGTTGCTCACCGGGGTGTTGGCCTTGTTGTAATCTTCAAGAGTCGGCCAGGTGGATCTTGGTGTGGGATTGTAAGCCGGTATGATATGGTACAGAAGAGCGTGGTCAGTGGAACCCTGTACATTGGATTCACCGCGAAGGGCGTTGACTCCGCCTCCGGCCATTCCCATATTGCCCAGAAGCAGCTGAACAATGGCCATGGTCCGGATATTCTGCACGCCTGTGGTATGCTGGGTCCAGCCCATGGCGTACATGATGGTGCCTGATTTATCGGGCTTGCCGGTTGCTCCGTATGCCTTGTAGACTTTCAGAAGGTCTTCTTTGGGAGTACCGGTTACCTGGGAAACAGTATCAGCGTCGTATCTCTGGAAATGTTCTTTTAAAAGATTAAATACGCATCTTTCATTCTTCAGGGATTTATCTTTTTTGGGAACGCCCTTGCTGTCGGTCTCAAAGGCCCAGTAAGATTTATCGTATTTTCCGGTCTGAGGATCATATCCGGAAAAGAGCCCGTCATTAAACTGATATTTTCTGCCCACGATAAAAGAAGCATTGGTATAATTTACAATGTATTCTTTGAAATAAAGGTCATTTTCCAGGATATACTTGATAAATCCGCCCAGAAAGGCGATGTCTCCACCTGAACGGATGGGGGCGTAAATATCGGCCTGGGTTGATGTCCTGGTATATCTGGGATCCACATGAATAAGCGTGCCGCCTTTTTCCTTGGCCTTAAGCACCCACTTGAATGATATAGGATGATTTTCAGCAGCGTTGCTGCCCATGATGAGAATACAGTCACTGTTCTGCAGGTCAATCCAGTGATTGGTCATTGCGCCGCGTCCAAACGACTCTGCCAGAGCCGCTACAGTAGCGCTGTGTCAGATACGGGCCTGATGCTCGATATAGGTAAGCCCCATGGCCCTGAGCATTGATTGATACGCCCAGCATTCTTCATTGTCCAGGGCGGCTGAACCTGCTGAAGCAATGCCGTCACACCGGTTTACCACTTCTCCCTTGGCATTGGTTTCGGTGAAAGTGGCATCGCGGGTTTCTTTAATTTTCTTGGCGATACGGTCCAGAGCCCATTCCCATGATTTTTCTTCCCACTTATCGCTTTTAGGGGCCCTGTACTGAACGGTGGTGATGCGTTTGTCGTTTTCAGCAAGCTGATAAACAGAAGCGCCCTTGGCGCAGAGTGAACCTTCATTGATGGGGTGATCCGGATCTCCCTCGGTATTGATGATTCTTCCGGATCCGTCATTGGCGGCGTGAACGATAAGTCCGCAGCCTACCGCGCAATAACAGCAGATGGTGGTGCTTTCTTTAGCCCAGTGGATTTTTAAAAGTTGTGCCCTGGCGACAGTGGGTTTCAAATTGAAGCCCAGCCCGCCGAACGCGGTTACAGTAGTAGCTGTAGCCGACAGTTTGATAAATTCTCTCCTGCCTAATTTCATACTCCCTCCTGAAAGTTGTTTAACATTAACTGCCCCTGGTCTCCCTGTTGAGGTATGTCAGAAGCTCAATACCCCATGGAGAAACAAACTGCTCTGAGTACTCTTCTGCGGACTGGACAAACCGGCATAGAAACATCTGCCCGGCCGCCTGAACAGCTTTGCTCAGGTCAAATCCCAGTCCGAAAAAGGGTGAAAACAAATTCTGCATGTAGGTAACCTTTTGAAAAATTAATCAAAATTAAAAAACCACCCTCAAACGCACGGCACGCTGTTTATACAGATACCTGCTTTATTAAATCGGTTAAGATGCGGCAAAAGTCAATTTTTCTATTGTTCAAGATTTGGCACAAAGGCACAGAGGCGGGAACAAAGGGCAGGGAAAGGGTCTTCTTCATTATGATTGAACCTGAATTCAAGTTCTTTGAGGTAAAGAAGCAGTCTCAGCGGGTTTACAGTCCTGAAAGATTTAAGTTTGGGCCGGGCATAGGCCCAGAAATCCTTGTCCGTGTCAATCTGAACTTTTGTTCTGTTATGGCTGATCTGACGGTTTAAAAACAAGCCGTCATCCCAGGCTATGAGACTCAGATATTTCTTATACGGAGCAGTATAGATAATCCTGCCCACATGCCGGGTCTGAAGAAAAAAACTCTGCTTGAAATGCAGCAGGGTTTCCAGGGTAATATCAGGAAGATAATCGATAAATATTTTTCCGTAGCTGGGCAGTACTCCCAGTACAGGAGAAGGAAAATCAGGCTCGCTTATATTTCTGAGCAGGGAAACCAGTTTGAGATCATGGATAATCTGAGGGCCGTCCAGAGAACCTGCCAGTACTGACAGTCTTGAGATGGTCAGGGCTTTTCTGATGGTATTAGAACTTACATCCAGCTGTTCAGCCATCATTTCCGGGGCGACTTCAAGCTCAAACAGCTTGATAAATCTGAGCCACTGTCTGGGGGAAAGCCTGGCAAAATTAATGAATCGTCCGGTGAAATCATGAAAAGTATATCTGCACCGCGAACACCTGCGCCTTCCTGTACCCAGATCATACAGCTTACGAAACCTGCATCTGGGACAGAACCTCTGATGGTTTTTCCAGCAAAATTTCAACAAAAATTTTTGGGCTGAATTTCTAGATTTTATTATATCTTCATAAGTATTTAGCTGCATATTTCAAGATCTTTCATGGTGCAAAAACTTGCGTTAATTGATAAATGATCTTGACTCAAATAGCAACTATTCTCTGACAAACTCAAAACTGCCCGCAGTGGGTAATTCCATGCTGAACCCTCCGTCAGTCAGCGGGGCACGGATAACCCCTCCGGTCTGGGTATGAAGCCAGATTTCATCTCCCCTGACCTTCCACCTGAAACGAACCAGCTCATCCTCATGCTCCCACACCCCTTCTCCGTTGTCTTTAAGTTCCATAACAGAATAGACACCTGAATTCTCTTCTTGTGTCCCCCTGTATTTGCCGGCCATATTGCCCTGGCTGGAACAGCCCGCAAAAGCCATCAACAAAAAATAAATAATCGCGGTAAGGATACAGGACAAACTTTTTTTGGGGCAAAGCATATGGTAGTTCCTCATGCCTGTTAACTATATATTTATAACTATTCGCCAAAACATATGATCAGCCAGCAAATCCAAGGCTGGCCTGCGATTATTGAAAACAGTTATATTTTTTTAAGCATTGATGTAAATCTGTTTTCCAGATGAAACAACCTGTCGAAATAAAAGATATGCACGCACATTGCCAGCCAGACCACATCTCTGATCAGGGTCATCCAGCTTATGGGATCCTCCGCGCTGCTGAAGCACCCGCAGCTGATGGGCGAATCGCGCAAAAGATTTATTAAGACGCCCATGGTAAACAGAAAAAGAAGAAAGGCAATAACCACTGTGGAGGATTTGGCCCGAAAGCCCACAACCAGCATAATTCCGCAGATAAGCTCCAGCCAGGGCATGGTTATGGCCAGGATATTCACCATCCAGTAGGGAGCCAGCTCGTAGCTTGCAATGGTTTCGGCGAACTCCGCCCCGTAGTTTATTTTATACATACTGGCGTAGATAAATATCCCCCCGATGTACAAACGCAGAATCAGCGCCAGATAAGGGCTGGATATAAATTTTTTCAAATAAGCCGGGATCATGTTTACGCTCATGGCTCCACCGGCAAATCCAGACGCTTCCATTCACCAAGACCTCCGGGAAGCACATGAACGTTCAAATGTCCTCTTTGAATAAGTTCATGAGCCACCTTTTCATCGTATCTGCGGCTGATGTTACGTCCGTACACGATTATATCCTTTTGAGGATCAAGATTGGAAAACCTCATCATATAGACAAAATCAAAAAGATTGAGAGGCAGACCTACGGCCCCGGCTATCCTTTCCTGAGAATAAAATTCATTGGGCCTGGCATCCACAAAAACAGCCGACTCATTTTTATATTTAAGCGCTGCCCAGTCAGTCTCAATGGACGGAGGCGCGCTAAAGGTCCAGGTTTCCGGAACAGGACTTATTCCTCCGGGACTGGACAGGTTATAAGTCAGGCTGAGGACAAAGGTTAAAGCGAATATCAGAACAAAATCCAGCACATTGACTTTTTCCAGCCTGAGCAGTTCCTTGTTGATAAGGGAACTTATCCGGTTTCTGGCCTTCTGAAGAAGATTGACCTTGTCCCTGGTCTGTTTGAGTTCCTCTATGGTTTTGGACAACTCATAATTTCTGTGTCCCAGATCAAGGTTAAGCTTCTGTATTATCTCAAAGGAAAGTACGTTTTCCAGAGAGACCAGAAAACTACGGGTCAGTGAAGACAGAAGGTCTTCTTCGTCCTGAGAAAACTGCGCTCCGGTAATTTTTGAACAAAACCCCATAATTCCGAAATAATTTTCATCCAGACTGAATACCACCCCGATCTCCAGCGGCGGATCAAAAGGCAGAGCTGACAGATGACTTGGCCTTAAAGCCTGGACTTTATATTCAAGCAGAGAAAAGCAGGACTGAGAAGGATAAAATGAAAGGATAAAGTCTTTGATCCTGGACTGATCAGATTTACTCAACTCTTTTGTTCCGTCGCCTCTTCTGGATGATATAAATCTGTCTTCAGGCACATCAACCAGCAGAATAAAACCTGATCGCGCGCTGAGTGTTCCCTGGGCCATGAGCAGGAATCTGCTTAAGAGCTTTTCTTTGTTGAAAATACCGCTGAGTTCTCTGGCCATTTCGGACAGGGCTTTAAAATGAAAGACATGCCTGTCCAGATCAAGCTGGGTTTTGCGGGCACTATTCAAAGCAGTGGTTAACTGCTGATTTTTAAGCATGAGATTGTTATTAAGCTCTCTCACCTGCCGGGTTGACCTGGTCAGCTTGAGAGAATCCATAAAAACCTCGGTCATACTCGAAAGAAAGTCCTTGTCCGCGTCAGAAAAATCTTTGCCGTTGATTTTGGAACCCAGCCCGGCAAAACCGTAACAACCGGAACTCAAAGTCCATTGAATCAAAAATCTGGTCTGTTTTGGCCAGCAAATTTCCTGTTCATCCGGAACAGTGGATTCATTAACGAATACCACCCTTACCTGTTTGGGAATAACCTCATCCTGGACACTCAAATGGCTGAAAAATTTAGTGGATAACTTACCTCCCGACTCCTTAAGGGTTCTGTTTTCCTCCGGGCTGAGCCCCCTTGATTCCAGATCCACGGACCGGCCATGGTTGCCCAGCTTAAGAACAAAACCCCTGGCGCAGCCCATAGCGCCCAGAATCAGCAATACAAATTTTTTCAGGATCTCTTCGGGGTCTTCAAGAAGAGTCAGCTCACGGATTGACTCATTAAGAATATTCAGTTGATAGGCCTGACGTTCCAGATCCTCTATCACCTGCTTGTTGAAACTTTCGCAAAAGTCCTGTTGTCTGTCCAAAGTCGTGATCCTGTTTAAAATCCGGGCTTTTCAAACACTACTTTACAATCTCTCTTAATATTTCCATAAACTCTGACAATTCCGGCACTTTCCCCAGGTGGGCATAGTGAACTTCTCCGTCCCGGGACACAATAAGCGTAAAGGGCACGTCCGGGTTACCTATGGCCTGGAGAAAATCATATTCATAATCAGGCAGCATTGGATAGGGAGCGTTCCAGGTACTTTTGAGATATTCAATTTCCATATCAGTAGCTCCGGAGACAACTGAAAACATGAGCAGCCTGGAACCAAGCTGTTCATTCCCGGATATCCTGTTGAACAACTGGTTAATTTCAGTAGACTGGGCATGGCAAATTGGACAATAGGCTCCGACCACCTCAATAAGAAAATACTCTGCGTCCAGATCTTTCAGCCTGAACTCTTTCTTCTCTTCAATTCCAAGATAATCTTTTTCTTGCTGATTTTCTGGTGCCAGCAGAACTACATCCGCAAGGACCTCCCCGGATTCTATATGCCCGGAAGCCAAAACAGACTGGGACCAAAAAATCAGGCCGAAAAAAAGAACCATGGCAACAAAAATGCAAGGTTTCATAAGAGGAGATCTCCTGTGATTTTGTATCTATTTACTATATATTATGATCAGCCATTTAATTTAAGGCCGGTCCCCGGTTCATGTTTCGCCATTGATGCGATGTTTGACCGTCGCAGGTTCCGCTCAGGCAAACAATACACATTAAAAACTGCCGATTTTTTTCCAAAATACGCAAAGCTTCCAATCCAGTATAACATGTCCAGCCGATGGTTTGCCTTAGGGAACCGCGACAGGGATTTCGTATCAACAGAAACATGAACCGGGGACCGGCCGCTGGCTATGGTGAATTGTTACGTAATTTTTATTATTTATTTCACCAGAATGATAAAAACTAAACAAACTTAAGGAAGCTTCAAATAAGCCAGCGCGTCTTGTTCATTCTGAAAAACTGTGGCCATTTCACTGATTCCCACAATATTAAAAAATTTATTCATATTTTCAGATAATCCGGTAATGGCGACCTTTTTTTCATTGTCCATAAGCCTGGTCAGAATCTGAATCAAAATGCCGATACCAGCTCCGCTTACAGATGAATTTTCACTGAACCTGAGTAAAACTCCGCTTTGTTTGCCGCCGGCAATTTCATCTGAGACGTTTATAAGCAGATCTTCATGAGAGGCATTGATATTGCCCTGAATATCCACAATGGCAACCTGCTCCTTTACTGAACAGGAAATTTCCTGTTCATTGCTTTCCAGCAGGTCTATCCTTTCCTGAGCTCGTTTAAGGGCTTCATCCAGGTCCTTTTTCTGAATAGGCTTGTTTATGAAGTCAGTGGCGTTAAGGTTCATGGCTTCTATGGTCAGGTCCACGTCACCGTGTCCGGTCATGATTATCACCTCGGTCTGCGGTCTCAGAGCCTTGATTTTTTTGAGAACTTCCAGCCCGTCCATACCCGGCATCTTAATATCCGTGATAACAATAGCCGGGCTTTCTTTCTCAAATATCTTCAGACCCTGCTCACCGTTTTCAGCAGTAAAAACCGTATACCCATAGACCTTTAAAAAAAGCTGGAACATGCTGAGAGTTGGCTGTTCATCATCAATGACGAGAATTTTTCGCATTTTATATTCTCCGGGATTGGCCTGGAAAAATTAAGTCCAAAGGCTTCATCGTTAATGACTTACTTCTGTAAGCCTGTGACAAAAGTTATTAAAAACATAGTTTCGCAGGAAATCAGGCGAATTTTGCCCTGGGAAAAGAAATCTTGAATGTTGTGCCTGCCCCTTCCACACTGTCTATGTCAATTTCTCCTTCATAATCTTTGATTATCCCGTAGGAAATAGAGAGACCAAGGCCCATCCCCATTCCGGTCTGCTTAGTGGTAAAAAAGGGATCAAATATCTTTTCCTTTACTGAATCAGGCATACCTGTGCCGTTGTCTTTCACATACAGAACAACCCGTCCATTTTGAACATCCGTGGAAATATCTATTTCTCCAAACCACGAACCCGGTTCATCACTCATTTTCTGAACAATAGCATCCCTGGCATTGGTTAACAGGTTGAATATCACCTGTTCCAGACGATTTTTATGGGCCATTATGGGGGGTAATTCAGAGGCCAGATCCAGATTCACATTTATATTCTGCAGCCTGATCTGCTGCCCCATTATGGAAAGGACATTATGCACCGGGTTGTTAATATCTGTTCTTTCTTTGGTAAAATCTGATTTTCTGCCGAACTCCCGGAGATTATTTATTATTTCCGTGGCCCTGTCCACCTGCATGCTTATTTCAGTGCTGATCTGGCCAAGCTGGTCGCAGGCCATGTTTTCATTGCTTTCATGCATCATGTTCAGAAAATCGCTGCCCATCTTTATGGCGTTCAGGGGCTGGTTAAGCTCATGAGCTATGCCCGCGGAAAGCTGACCAAGGCTGGTCATCTTGCTGGCCTGAATAAGCTGGGCATCCTTGTCGATCATTTCAGTAATGTCGGTTGTGGCCACGATAACCGCGTCCTTGTTCCTGTAACGGCTTTTGCAGGCCTCAACATTGGTATAAAAAGGAACCTGGCCTTTTTTGTAGTGAATGGCCTTGGTGTACACAAAGCTGTCATCTTCAGGATTGGCGTCAAAAAAGGAAATAAACTTGTCCCGGAATTCCGGGGCCAGGCTGGTAAAAGACATGTCAACCATTTCCTCGTGGGAATAACCATAAATATTCTGGGCGCTGGGATTGGCATCCATGATTTTTAACGTGCCGCAGCTCAGCACAAAAATAGGCGCAGGGCCGCTCTTGAACAGTGAACGATACTTGTTTTCAGATTCATGAACACGGTTACGGTAAAGCTTGATGCTGCGGATCATGTGCTTAAAGGAATCCGCCAGCTGATGAACTTCATCCCCCACCTTCTTTCTTTTAACCATACAGTCAATGCAGTAAGAGGCTTTCTGGGGCTGATGCTCATTGTCGCCGGCCACATGCATGACCTTGTCAACGTGCCAGCAGGGCAAATCAGTATTGTAATATGCCGGACAGTGTTCCTCCTTGTTGTCGTAACTGTCCCAAAAAAGTTCCCCGGGCTTCAGATCAAGATTGCCCTTGCTTATTTCATCAGCCATTTTGGTCAGCTGGGCAATGGATTTGGTAATATATTTGGAAAGCCAGTGACTGATAAGGAACATAAGCACAATAGTACCGAAGATAAAGCCCAGAAAGGTGTTTCTAAGCTTGTCGATAATCTGCTGAATATGCTCTTCCTTGAGACCGACCCTTACAGTTCCGATCTGATATATACCCTCCCAGATGGGAACCGCAATATCAAAGGCCCTGGTATCGTCAATATCAACTCTTTGCACGCTGTAATCCTGACCAGCAGGCAGGGGATTGGCGTGGATCAGTTTTTCAGGAAAAGGATGAATAAAAGTGTGAGAAAGAAGCTCGTTTTCTTCATCAATGATAAAAATATAGTCAACCAGGTTCTGCCTCTCACCCAGATGTGAAGCATCAAAGAGCAGGGTAACCAGCTTGGGGTTATCTCTGGTCAGGACGTATCCTCTGCCCTGGTCGGCAATGCTCTGGGCAATGGCGATCCCCCTGAGAGTCAGCTCATTGACCAGACTGGAGACAAGTATCCATCTGGCCAGGACCGCTATGACCACGCTGAGCACAAGGACCATGGCCAGGGTCGAAAAAAATATCTTGTTTTTAAGGCTGATATCCTGAAATCTGAACATTTAAACTCTGCTTTTTTTAAAAAGAATCTATGTATCTATTCACCATTACTTGTGACTTAAATCAAAAGACTGGAGCCTGTCCGGGTTTCGAAATGTTGCAATGTTTGACCGGCGACGGCTCCGTTAGGCAAAACCAGCACTTGCTTTGTAAAACCACAAATAATGTGGTTTCGTCTTACGGAGCCGCGACAGGGAGTTTGCGGGCATTAGAAAACCGGATTGGCTCCAGGATTAAAAGAAATCATGGTAAATAGTTATGAATCCGTAAGCAAAAGACAACTATCGCCCATATATTTCTGTCAGCCGGTATATTTATTTTCCATACATCTCCCTGACCTTCTGCCAGTCTGTAAGCAGGGCCAGTTCACCATCACGTATAATTGTAAAATAGACCCTGGACAATCCCTGATGATTATCCGGGCTGAAAGAAAGCGTATTGGCAATGCCCAGAGAATAATTTTCAATAGATTCTATGGCATCAATAAATTTCTCCCGGTTCAGATTCCGTCCGGCCCTGGTCAGTCCCTCCACCAGAACACGGGCGTTTATAAAACCCTCCAGAGCCACAAGGTTGGGCTGTTCATCCGGAAAATAGCGGTTGTAAAGAGCTGTAAACTCCTGAACGCCCGACAGAAGCGCCAGAGATTCAAGAGAATCCGGAGGCGGGACCACCTGGGTTATAATCACCCCTTCTCCTTCAGGGCCCAGTATTCTGGCCAGTTCTTCGCTGCCCACAAAAGAAACATTATGAAAAACCGGATTAAATTCTCTTTCTCTGGCCCTGCGGATAAATTTGGCACAGGCGTCATAAGTGCCCACCATAACCACAGCCTCCGCGTCTGAATGAATGATGCTTTCCAGGCCTTCTTCAATTTCCAGGGTGCCCCGGGTATAGCTGCCCCGGGCCACCGGAGCCAGATCATAATTTTTAAGGGCCAGTTCTGTTCCTTTGAGTCCGTCAAAACCATAGGCATCGTATTGATAGAAAACAGCTATCTTTTCCAGGTTCAGCTCTTCAACAAAATACTTCACGGCTTCTCTGGTTTCTTCGTAGTACGAAGCCCGGACATTTATGATGTTGGGCCTGAAGGGTTCGCGAAAGTCATTTGCTCCGGAAAAAATTCCCACCAGGGGAATCTCAGCGTCAGAAATAAGAGGCAGGACCTTTACAGTGGTGGGTGTGCCGACATAGCTGAACAGGCAGAACACCTGATCATCAATGATCAGTTCCTGGGTGTTGGCAAGGCATTGTGGAGGGTCATACCCGTCGTCATAGGCAATCATTTCAATTTTTCTTCCGTGAACGCCACCCTGCTCGTTAATATGGTTGATATAAGACTGAGCACCTTTGAGGGTCTGGGTTCCCAGAAAACTGGCATGACCGGTCAGAGCAAGTGAAGAACCAACAAGAATCTGATCGTCAGTTACCCCGTAAACTACAGATTCAGAGGCTTCTTCATTTGATTCGGATGAGCACCCCGACATAACCAATAAACATAACAGAATGAACAGGGTCTTGCCTGTCTGGTTCATCACATCCTCCTGAAGCAGAGCCTTAATATTTTAATCAGTTCCGGGTTGTTTTGAACTTAATGGAAAAGAAAGCCGCAAAAATGTCAAGATATTTTCAATTTTTTGGGGTTAAGAAATTCTCTGCATTAAAAGATTTGTCGTAACTATTCACCACATACGGAATATGGCTATTCAGCGGCACTGGATTCCGGCTTTCGCCGGAATGACGGAAAAGAGTAACGGCCTGCTTTAACCGTCACCCCGGACCAGATCCGGGGTCCAGGTCTTCTTGTTCGATCTTGGTGAATAGTTACGATTTGTCAAGGTAATGGCTTCCAGATTAAAACAGGTTTGCCTTTTAAAATAAGAAAAGCTAGGTTTCATCAGGAGCTTAACAATGGCAGACACCATATCCAGGCATACCCATGAAGATCATGGCAAAGCAAAAGAAAAAGTACTGATAATTGATGACGAACCATCAACCCTGAAACTTTTCTGCATGTTTCTTGATTTTTACGGCTTTGAGCCCCTTCAGGCTGAAAACGGTCAAACCGGCCTGGAGATATTCAAAAAAACCGGTCCCAGGATTGTTTTTACAGATATCAAAATGCCCGGCATGGACGGCATTGAAGTCTTAAAAAGAATCAAGGCCATTGATCCTCTGGCTGAAGTAATTGTTATTACCGGGCATGGAGATATGGACCTGGCGCTGCAGGCCCTTAACTCCGATGCCACTGATTTCATTAACAAACCCATAAAGAGAGAAGATCTGGAAAACGCTCTGATCAGGGCGGGGCAGCGCATTGACCTCAGCAAATCCAGAAAAAAATCCATTGATGTCCTTTTTCCTGAACAAGACAGTGCTGAAATTAAACTTTATGGAAATATCAATGCTTTTTCCGAACCTTTTATCCAGGAAGCCTTCCAGAAGTGCCTGGCCCGGAGATGTTCCAGACTGACTCTTGTCTTTAAGGCCAGTTCTTCAATAAACGGTGCCGGCATAACCGCTCTGGGCGATCTGCTGACCCGGGCCGCCCGGAATAATATCAGGGTAATCATTACCGGCCTGTCCAGAAACTTTATGAAAGCCTTTGAAGAACTGGGCCTTCTGGACATGGCTGAAGTTAAGTCCTGACCAGTTTCCACCAGAATATTCTTGACTGAACCATAGCCGGGTGTTAGCTGAAAAATTCAAAAAATGATCCCCGGTTCCAGAACCCGGTCTTTTTCACACACCTGATATTTAAAAAGCTTTTTTCTGTCATGGCAGAGAAATTTCCCGAATCAGACAACTCACAACCAAGGAACTACATTGTGTACAATATTGATAATTCTTTAAAACTATTCCAGAAAAGAAAACAAAATCTGATTAAAAAAAATATTTTGCCCTCTGACCTTCTGGAGCTTATTGATTTTGCCTATAATAATCAGCTCAAAACTTATGAAGCATGTGACGCCGCTTTACCCCGGGATCAGGAACTCACTGAGCAAAGTGAAGTCCTGTCAGGCAAACCTCTGCTGCAGCGCGCGTCTTTTCCCCTGGACATGGAAGCTGCCCTGAACCTGTTTGACACTCTGCTTGATTACCTGAAAAATTCATCAGACCATTTGCGGACCTCAGCTGAAACGGTTGAGCTGGAGATCAAAAATGATCCGGACCTGCCCTCCAAATCTTTTGAAAATTATCTCCAGGGTCAGGATCAGTTTTTCAGAATATTTGGAGAAAAGACTCCGGAAAGCCCCAGAACCCTCAATTTCCTGACCCAGACAGCCATAACCCCGGCTGTTGCCAAAACCGCGTCCAGCCTCAACCTGGCCCTTCCTGCGGACCATACCTGGACTTTTGGACATTGCCCTGTCTGCGGAAGTCTTCCCTTTATATCCAGCCTGCAGGGTAAACAGGGTTTTCGCATGCTTCATTGTTCCTTCTGCCATACCAGCTACAGGTTCAAGAGAATGCTCTGTCCTTTCTGTCATGAAAACAGGGAAAGCTCTTTTCATTACTTTAATGTCAGTGAACATCCCGGATTTCGGGTTGATGTCTGCAAAACCTGCAATATGTACATCAAAACCACCGACTTCAGAGAGATGGACAAGAAGTACCTGCCGGTCATGGACGATCTGGAATCCCTTACCCTGGACATCATGGCCCGCAACCAGGGCTTTAACAGACCGACCCTTTCAGCCTGGGGTTTCTGATACCTCTGTTCGAAAATATGACCAGCTCCAATAATCCAGAGATATGCGCTGTAGTCCTGGCCGGGGGAAAAAGTTCCAGACTGGGACAGGATAAAGCTAGGGTTAAAATCAATGGCCGGACCATGCTGGAAAATACCCTTGCCCTGGCCGGCAGCTTCTGCTCCAGGACATTTTGCGTCGGCAGAGATACCGGCGCCCAGGGTATTAAAGCCCGGTGGATGCTTGACGAGATTCCAGGCATTGGGCCAATGGGAGGAATAATCACCGCCCTGAAGCAGCTGAACAGTCCCTGCCTGGTCCTGGCCTGTGACCTGCCCCGTCTGGACCGGACTATCATTTCCCTGCTCATTGAGCACAGAAATGCCAGAGAAAAAGACAAGTGCATGACCACTTTTTACCAGAAGAAAACCGGTTATATTGAAGCGCTGGTTTCCATTTATGAACCTGAGTGCCTGGAAATGCTTCTGGATGCCAGGAAAAGGAAATGCTACAAACTTAGCAGAGCTATCCCCTTTCATCGACGCTGCAATATTTCTTACGGTCCGGATCAGGAACATTTTTTTTTCAATATCAATTATCCCGGGGATCTGCATAATCTCGAAACAAAAACACCATGATATGACAGCCATGCTGACCAGCGAATGTTCAACAGTCCTCATGACCGCTCAGGGATCAGAACAAGTTACGGAATCGGTCCTGGATGAGCGACCCTTTTCAGTGAGTCTCAACGATGAACTCATTGGCTCTTCCATGGTCCTGGCAACGGATCTTGAAGAATTCGCGGCCGGCTTCCTGTTCGGCCAGGGTTATCTGAATGCAGGGAATGATATTCTGGAAATAAATGTCTGCCTTGAAGGCCGGGTAAACGTTTACGCCGATGTTGTGGTGGACAGAAACCAGGAAATGATAACCACTTCGGGATGCGGAGGTTCAGGAAAGATAGCCCGCAGGCTGCTGGATGAAAAACTGCCGGATTTGCCCGAATTCAAACTGGACTTTGCCCGGCTGGGAGAACTGGTCCGAAACACCCTGAACGCCTCTCCCCTTTCACAAGAAACCCATTGCGTGCATGGATGCGGATATTTGAACGGGCAGGGATTTCAAGCCTGCTTTGAGGATGTGGGCAGGCATAACGCGGTGGACAAGGTGCTGGGAGCTATTCTTCTGGGAAGATTTTCCCCTGCAGGAGCAATCTATACCACTGGCAGACTGACCTCGGATATGGTCCTCAAGTGTGCCCGGATAGGGATTCCCATTGTGTTGTCCCGCACCGCGCCTTCGTCCCTGGGCCTTGAAATCGCCCGCCGGGCCGGTATCACCCTGGGGGCCTACGTCCGCCCCAACCGGATCAACGTGTTCAATGCCCCGCAAAGAATCATACCCGGAACAGACATCTGACAAGCTGGTCTTACTTTAGTCTGAGATTTGTTTTGCAATAACCGGCAAGATCCATCAGGTCATGCTCATAAAATGACCGGACCAGGCAGTGGCTTTATTCAGAA
>JAWOGL010000096.1:0-4921 GCA_046496945.1 Desulfonatronovibrio sp. | reverse complement strand
CCTAAAGACGTCATGCAGATGAAAACCGAGTACGAGTATCCTGAGAGCATAAGTATCAGGAGTTACAATCCCAATTATGTCCCCAACCGCAAACAGGTCAAAAAAGCGGTTCGCATGATTTCCAAGGCCGAGAGACCACTGATTTACGCGGGCGGCGGAGTTATCAGTTCCCACGCAGGTGAGATAATGACCAGGCTGGCCAGGAGATATTCGATTCCGGTAACATCCACCCTGATGGGGCTGGGCGCTTTTCCGGGCAATGATCCTTTGTGGCTGGGCATGCTGGGAATGCACGGCACATATCCGGCAAATATGGCGGTTAATAATTCAGATGTTCTGATTTCCGTGGGAGCCAGATTTGATGACCGGGTCACCGGCAAGGTAAACACGTTTGCTCCCAGGGCGAAGATTATCCACGTGGACATAGATCCTACCTCTATTCGTAAAAATGTATCAGTGCATATCCCTATTGTTTCCGACTGTCTCAACGCGCTTCAAGCCATGGAGGAAGAACTGGAGGGAATTAATGATATTGACTGGCAGGACAAGCACGACCCCTGGATAAAAACCACCAATCAATGGTCTCTGGATCATCCTTTAAGGTATGAGGCTGTCAATAAGTATATCAAGCCCCAGTATGTTATGGAAAAAATTTATGAAATAACCAGGGGCGAGGCCATTATATCCACCGAGGTGGGCCAGAACCAGATGTGGGCGGCTCAGTTCTACCGCTATCATAACCCCCGGACTCTTTTGACTTCAGGCGGTCTGGGGACAATGGGTTATGGTCTGCCCGCGGCCATAGGGGCGCAGGTGGCTCATCCGGACAAACTGGTCATCGACATAGCCGGAGACGGCTCCATCCAGATGAATATCCAGGAAATGGCTACAGCCATGAGTTATAAGCTGCCGGTCAAGGTGGTCATCCTGAATAATGGTTATCTGGGTATGGTCAGGCAATGGCAGGAACTGTTCTATGACAAGAATTATTGTTCAACCTGTCTGCATTTGAATCCTGATTTTGTTAAGCTGGCTCAGGCGTTCGGGGCTGAGGGCTACCTGGTGGAAAAAACCGAAGATGTAGTTCCCGTCCTGACCAAAGCGTTTGCTTCTTCTTTGCCCTGCATCATTGATGTCAGGGTGGAACCTGAGGAAAATGTTTATCCAATGGTTCCGGCTGGGGCCTCGCTAACTGAAATGCTTCTGGTTTAGGAGAAGGGCTATGAGACATGTATTATCAGTGCTGGTAGAGAATGAGCCCGGAGTTCTGTCCCGGGTGGCGGGACTGTTCAGCGGCCGGGGGTTTAATATTGATTCCCTTAATGTGGGACCGACCCTGGAAAAGGGGGTTTCCCTCATGACCATTACCACTTTCGGGGATGAACAGATTATCGAGCAGATAGTCAAGCAGCTGCGAAAGGTGGTGAGTGTGATCAAGGTTGTGGACCTTACTGATCTTAAATCAGTGGAAAGGGAGATGGTCCTGCTGAAGATCAACGCGGACGAATCAAAGAGGGCCGAAATCCTCAGAGTGGCCGATATTTTCCGGTGCAAGGTTGTGGATGTGAGTACGGATGAAATAACCCTGGAGGTTACAGGGGATCAGGGAAAAATTCAGGCCATTGTGAATCTTCTGCAGCGCTTTGGAATTAAAGAATTTGCCAGATCCGGAACCGTGGCTTTTCGACGAAGTATGCAGTTTTAAAAAAATACACTTTGGACCTGTGATTCAATTATTTAAGGAGAAAAAATGAAGGTTTATTATGAAAATGACGCTGATCTTGCCATACTTAAAGACAAGACCATAGCAATTATCGGATATGGGAGTCAGGGACACGCCCACGCCCAGAATCTCAGAGATTCCGGGTTGAATGTTGTTGTGGGACAACGGCACGGTGGAGCTAACTGGAAACAGGCCCGGGAAGACGGATTTGAACCCGTTTCCGCCAGCGACGCGGCCATGAAGGCTGATGTTATTCAGATACTTGTCCAGGATCAGTATCAGCCCAAGGTTTATGAAAATGAAGTTTTGCCCAATCTGACCGCGGGCAAGGTCCTGGTTTTCAGTCATGGATTCAATATTCATTATAACCAGATTGTCCCTCCCCCGGATGTTGATGTGGTCATGGTCGCTCCCAAAGGACCCGGACACCTGGTGCGCCGGGAATTCGCCCGGGGAGGGGCTGTTCCGTCATTGTTCGCAGTCCATCAGGATCATTCAGGACAGGCCAGAGAATATGCCCTGGCTTATGCCAAAGGAATAGGCTCTACCCGGTCAGGGGTCATTGAAACTACCTTTGAGGAAGAGACCGAGACCGATCTTTTTGGAGAGCAGGCCGTTTTATGCGGCGGTGTCAGCCAGCTGATCCGCTCCGGGTTTGAAACCCTGGTAGAAGCCGGATACCAGCCTGAGGTGGCTTATTTTGAATGCATGCACGAGCTGAAGCTTATTGTTGATCTCCTGTATGAAGGCGGCTTTTCCAAAATGCACTATTCCATCAGCGATACTGCGGAGTACGGTGATTATACCAGAGGCAGGAGAGTGGTTTCCCCTGATGCTAAAAAACAAATGAAAAAAGTCCTGGAAGAAATACAGGATGGAACTTTTGCCCGGGAGTGGATTCTGGAGAACAAGGCCGGAACTCCTGGTTTTCAGGCCATGAGACGCAAGACTCACCAGCACCAGATTGAGGAAGTGGGAAATAATCTGCGCAAAATGATGCCCTGGTTGAAAAAATAACAGATTGTTTATATTAAGCCCCGTTTCCTGCGGGGCTTTTTTTTGATGTAATAACCGCTTAAAAATGAGACCTTAGTTATGCTTGAAAATCAGGCAGCAGATCATAAAAAGCCCGGCAACAGATACGCCTATCTTGTAAACGCAGGGTTGCTCAGCAGTGCTGACCTGGAGAAGGCCATGGAGATGGCCAAGGAAAAGGGCGGTTCCGTGGATGACGTGCTTATTGACTCCTTCAAAATTGACAAGCAGGACCTGGGAAAGTCCCTGGCAAAATACTATGACACCAAATTTGTTCCTTTTGACACTTCCTACGAACCTCCATTTGAACTTTATGACCAGAAGAAGCTT
Organism: Desulfonatronovibrio sp.; assembly: GCA_046496945.1. Classification (GTDB taxonomy): domain Bacteria; phylum Desulfobacterota; class Desulfovibrionia; order Desulfovibrionales; family Desulfonatronovibrionaceae; genus Desulfonatronovibrio. The sequence goes on along the minus strand of JAWOGL010000096.1, from coordinate 1,833 downwards.
GATCCGGAATTTCTCAAGAGATACGGATGGGTGCCATTAAAAAAAGAAAACAACAACATTGTTGTCCTGGTTAATAATCCTTTTGATCTGGGGCGGCTGGACGAAATAAGATTTATTTTCGGAACCAGCCGGATAACTACCTGCGTTGCCCTGGCCCGGGATATAGAGTTGTTTATTGACCTTTTTAATAATCAATACAGATCAGATCAGGATATTTCTTCCCTGGCCGAAGGCGTTGAAGTAGGCGAAGATCATGACACTGAGGCCTATTTCGGGGATGGAGAAATTACAGAACATGACAGCGAGGTGGTCCGCCTGGTTAACGCCCTCCTGCTTGAAGCCTGGCGGAAAAACGCCTCTGACATTCATATCGAACCCAATGTCCGGGCCAGGTATTGCCTGATCCGTCTGAGAATCGACGGTACCTGCCATGAATTCAAGAAGCTGCGTCTGGCCCTGGCCCGTCCTCTGGTATCAAGAATCAAGATCATGTCTCATCTGGACATAGCCGAAAGGCGTCTTCCCCAGGACGGCAAGGTCAAGATAAAGCTGTCCGAGGTAAACACCCTGCTTGAATTCAGGGTGGCTACAATGCCCACCACCGAAGGTCAGGAAGACGTGGTCATGCGCCTTCTTGCTTCGGGCAAGCCCATGCCTCTGGAGAAGCTGGGTCTCAATAAGGGCAACCTTGCAAACTTTGAGAAACTTATCCACAAGCCTTACGGGCTTATCCTGGTGGTGGGACCTACCGGCTCAGGCAAGACCACCACTCTGCATTCATCTGTGAGCTATATCAACAAGCCCGAGCGGAAAATATGGACTGCGGAAGACCCTGTGGAAATCAGCCAGGAAGGTTTGAGGCAGGTCCAGGTAAATCCCAAGATCGGGCTTACTTTTGCTTCGGTTCTCAGGTCACTTTTGCGCGCGGACCCGGATGTTATAATGATCGGTGAAATGCGGGACAAGGAAACCGCGCATATAGGCGTGGAGGCTTCTTTGACCGGGCATCTGGTGTTCAGCACCCTGCATACCAATACCGCTCCGGAAACAGTAACCAGACTCCTGGATATGGAGCTTGACCCGTTTAATTTCGCGGATTCTCTCCTGGGAGTGCTGGGTCAGAGACTGATCAAAACCCTGTGCGTTAAATGCAAGGAAAAGTATAAACCCTCCAAAAGAGAGATGGAAGAACTGGGAATTGAATACGGCCAGGGATTTGAAAAGCAGCTTGAAACGGCTTTTGACAAGGAAGCTGTCCTTTACAGAGCAAAAGGGTGCAGGCATTGCCTGGGCGGATACAAGGGGCGCATGGGCATTCACGAACTCATGCTCAACAGCTCCGGTATTAAAAAAATGATTAAATATAAAAAACCTACCGAGGAAATCCGGGCCCAGGCCACCAGTGAAGGGATGCTTTCTCTCAAGCAGGACGGGATCATCAAGCTTCTGGCAGGGGTTACGGATATTCACCAGATCAGGGCAGCCGGAGGTTCAGCCTGAGGATTGGCTGGATAAATATTTTGTAACTATTCACCAAGATCGAATAAGAAGACCTGGACCCCGGATCCGTCATCCCGGTCCCGGATCGAGTCCGGGATGACGGATCCGGGACCGGGGTGACGGTTAAAGCAGGCTGTTATTCTTTGCCGTCATTCCGGCGAAAGCCGGAATCCAGTGTGGTTGAATGGATATATGCCGTATGTGGTGAATAGTTACGAATTATTTGCCACAGACAATAAGCCAGACTAAAAAGACAGACACAGGATATTTTTCCGCGGGCGACCTGCCCGCAGAAAAGCTGTCAGCTACCTGCAGTACAATATTCTGCCTCGC
>JAWOGL010000197.1:0-14640 GCA_046496945.1 Desulfonatronovibrio sp. | reverse complement strand
AATGATTTTATTTTTATTCATGATATTTAGTATCTATTCACCATATATTATGATCAGCACTGAATCTAAGGCCGGTCCCAGGTATCATGTTTCGCCATTGATGCGACGGTCAAACATCGCATCAATGGCGAAACATGATACCTGGGACCGGCCTTAGATTCAGTGCTGATCATAATATATGGTGAATAGATACTAAATATCATGAATAAAAATAAAATCATTGTCATGGAGGATATCTAAGAATGATAACAAATACTTTTGTTCCCAGCCGGGCTTTTTTCACCCGGGGGATAGGACGTCATAAAAACAAGCTTCAATCTTTTGAGCTGGCCCTCAGAGATGCCGGCATTGAAAAACAGAACCTGGTTTACGTATCAAGCATTTTTCCTCCAAATTGTGAACTGCTCACTGTGAAGGAAGGAGTCGGAGAATTACTGCCCGGCCAGATAACCTTTTGTGTTATGGCCCGGAACGCCACCAATGAAAAAGGACGACTGGTGGGCTCGGCAGTGGGTATGGCCTTTCCCGCGGCCAAGAGTCAGTATGGATACATATCCGAACACACCGCTTTCGGGGCGGACGAAAATGAAATCGGAGACTTTGCCGAAGACCTGGCATCCACCATGCTGGCCACAACCCTGGGAATAGATTTTGATCCGGAAAAGGACTATGACCAGAGACGGCAGATATATATGATGAGCGGTCAGATTGTTGATTCAACTTCAGCTCCCTGCGTCACCACGGGTGTAGCCGGACTGTGGACAACTACCATCTCAGCTGCTGTATTTTTGCCCTGAGGATAAGGACAGGTCCAAAACATGTATGATAATTTTTTAGATCTGGAAACGAAACAATCCCGCCCGCATCCTGTATATGTCTGGCCGGTACCTTACCAGGGTACTGTAAGCTTTGGAGACGGCACCAAGGATGGTCCGGAAGCAATCCTTAAAGCCGGCTATCAGGTGGAGACTTATGACCAAGAGCTTAACGCGGATATCTCTGAGTTATGTTCCTTTAACACCCTGCCCTTCCAGAGGCCCAGCGCTGCCGGACCAGACCATTTATACAAAGAGATGCGGGCATTCCTCAAAAAATTTGATCCTGAAACAGCCTTTTTCCTCACCCTGGGCGGTGAACATTCCATCTCTTTTCCCCTGGTGGAATTCTACGCCCGAAAATATCCCGACCTGGCGGTTATTCAGCTTGACGCCCATGCTGACCTGAGAACCACCTATGAAGGCAGTCCAAATTCGCATGCATGTGTTATGGCCCGTATCAAAGACCTGGGGCTGAAAACAGCCCATATCGGATTAAGGAGCTTCAGTCGCGCAGAAGCCGAGTTAATAAAGGAAAACCCCGGACATATACTACCTTTTTATCCGTGGAACCTGCCCTCTCCAGAGGACACAGCCCGGGCGGTTAAAAATTTTATAGGCAACAGTCCTGTGTACATAACATTCGACGCGGACGGACTTGATCCTTCCATAATGCCTGGAACAGGTACACCTGAACCCGGCGGCCTTGATTATGCCTGGGTCAAAGACTTCTGGAAAGCCCTGTGGCCTGGTCCCAGACTGGTGGGCATGGACTTTTGCGAACTGGCTCCGCAGCCGGCAAGCCAGGTTTCAGAATCTGTGGCTGTAAAATGTATCCTTAAAATTTTAACTACTTATTTTTCCCGGCTTATTCCTTAGTCCGGCACTTAATATAGGTCGGTACTGTTCAAGGCTGACCTGAACCCTCGAATTTTATGCGCGTTGGAAATTATGAAAAAGAAAAAACCCCTCAGAACTATTGAATCCCTGCATGACCCGGCCGATCTGGGATTAAAACCACTTGAGTCACTTGATCCTGACCAGATAAATGATTTTGACGAGCTTCTTCAGGCCATGTCCAAAACCTCCTTTAACGGCCGCAGTCTGGGAGAAGCCCTGGATGTGATGGAAGAAATGATCAGTGACCCTGACTGTCTGGTGGTGGGCACTTTTTCCGGGGCTATGACCGTGGCCAAGATGGGAACCATCATCTGTAAAATGATTGATGAGGGCTGGCTGGATGTAGTAATTTCCACAGGAGCACTGATGGCTCACGGATTCATTGAATCCATCGGCCTCAAGCATTATAAATATGAAAAAGATCTTATGGATGACAAGGAACTCTTTGTGCATGGCTTCAACCGGGTATACGATACACTGGAGCCTGAAATCAATTTCATCCGGGCTGAGGACATTATTCACCAGGTAATGAAGGAAATCAAAAAAGATGAGATTTTATGTTCTGAGATCATCTGCAATAAAATCGGCAAATATCTGGTAGAAAACACTCAAGGAGCAGGCATACTCAAAAGCGCTTACCAGAAAAACGTACCAGTCTATATTCCAGCTTTTACAGACTCTGAACTGGCCCTGGACATCGCCACCCATATCATGAGAGAAAACAGCGGCTCCCTGGAAAGCGATGATTATTCAGCTCTTCCTTATCCCTTCAATCCCTTTCATGATCTGTTCAGCTATACCAGGAAAATTGCAGGCAGCAAAAAAATTGGTCTGTTTACTATTGGCGGAGGAGTGCCCAGGAACTGGGCTCAGCAGGTTGGGCCGTTCATGGAAATAGCCAGCCAGCGCATAGATGACATGGAACTGCCTCAGCGCAGGTTTCAATACGGGGTCAGGATCTGTCCTGAACCTGTTCACTGGGGTGGTTTGTCAGGATGCACGTATCAGGAGGGTGTTTCCTGGGGCAAATTTGTTCCCAAATCCCAGGGCGGCAAGTATGCTGAAGTATATTCGGATGCAACCATTGCCTGGCCCATCCTCATCAAAGGATTACAGCAGAGGCTGGCCAAAAAGAAGCCTTAGCAGGCTGTTGATCATTTATGCTGCTCAAGACACTGGACAGCCATTTTAAAATCCAGGCTGCCGCTGTAAATAGCCCGGCCTGTTATGGCTCCTTCCAGCCCCTTTGAGGCCAGGGGATATAACTGAAGGATATCTTCAAGGACTGACACCCCTCCGGCAGCGATCACCGGCTTTGGAGTCAGATCCAGAACTTTTTCCAGGGCATCCAGGTTTACTCCGCTTTGCATCCCGTCTCTGGATATATCTGTATACACAAAAAAAGCGCAGCCCATATTATCAATAACCGGAATAACGTCTTCAACCCTGAGCCCTGTATCTGAAACCCAGCCGCGGGACTTGAGCACACCGTCCCGGGCGTCCAGAGAAACTCCGATCCTGCCGGGAAACCTGGCGCACATATCAGCCAGAAGGCTCTGATCTTCCAGGGCCATGGTACCGATGATAAGTCGCTCTACTCCCGCCTCAAAATATGCAGTCGCGGTATTCATATCCCTGATGCCCCCACCAAGTTGAACCGGTATGGACACCTTATCGCATATGGCTCTGACCAGCTCTCTGTTCACAGGTTCTCCGGAAAAAGCCCCGTCCAGATCCACCACATGCAGCCATCTGGCGCCCAGACGTTCCCAGTGTTCAGCCATAGCACAGGGATCAGGAGAAAAAACAGTGACTTCATTTTCCAGCCCCTGCCGAAGCCGCACGCATTGGCCGTTCTTGATATCAATAGCTGGGAATAGAATCATAATCCAAGCTCCTTTACTCCTTGCTGCAAACCTTCCCTGGCCAGTTCACGCGCGGAAATCCATTTGGCTCCCCGCTTGAAAAAACGTCCTGCTCCCAGAATATCTTCACTCAATGACAATTGTCTTTCGTCAAATAAAAATCTATCCATGGTTAATTCTTCAATATTAATAAGGTTTAATTCCAGAGTCACTTTAGCGGGCTGTTCAACTCCCATTTCCCCCCCTTTTCTTTCCTGCCAGTCAAACAGAAAGGGAACCAGGATATAATCAGCAGGCACGCATCTGCCCACCTCCACCCAATAGTGAAAAGCCGCGCCCGGATCTGTGCCGTGGGGAACAAGATCCTCACACTGCTCCAGCAACCTGGGTCCAACAATAGTGTATCTGCTCTGAGAAGTAAGTCCAGCCAGATCACTATTGAGTTTTTCAAGAGTGTCCTTATCAACTATCTCTTTTCCTGCTACTATATGATTATTAATCATCTGCCACCTGTGAACGGGCTGAGAAAAACCGGCCACCGCCACAACAGCTTCTTCAGGAAGATCCAGAGCCGGCCTTTTAGGAGCACAGGAAAAAAGCACAAGAGACAAAACCAGTAATAAATATATATTTTTCATATCAGTCCAACTTTCCTTTAGTGCTTAATACGCCTGACCTGCTTTGCGTCGCGGCCTGCCTCAGAGCCATTCCTGTTGCCTTGAAAGCAGACTCCAGGAGATGATGCGAGTTGGTACCGTAATGAAAAATAATATGCAGGTTCAGTCTGGCGTTAAAGACAAAAGACTTGAAAAATTCCCGCCAGAGATCTTTTTCCTGGCCCGCAACTGTTTGAGATAATAAATTATCTCCCTGGTAAACCAGAAAAGGTCTTCCTGAAATATCGACTATGGCTTCAGCCATTGATTCGTCCATGGGAATTCTGGCCCAGCCCACCCGGTTTATCCCCGTTCTGACGCCGATGGCCTCTGCAAAGGCCTGACCAAGACAGATGCCGATATCTTCCAGACTGTGGTGAGCGTCAACCTGCATATCTCCCTGGCAGGTAATGTTCAGTCCTATTCCCGCCCAGTGACTCATAAGATCCAGCATGTGGTCGGCAAATCCGAAACCGGTGGCTATTTCGTTTTTTTCTGCCGGCTGATCCAGATTCAGATCAAGGCTGATTCTGGTTTCCCTGGTTTCTCTGGTTATGGCTGCTTTTCTCATGTGTAGCTCCGGGACGCGGGTTGGTTATTCCTGCTCTTGGTCTTTATTATCTTTGTTGTTTTTTTGTTCTTTCTTTTCTGTATCTCTGGTCTTTTTTTCTTTTCCCCAGATATAGGCGACAAGTATCCCCAGTTCATATAAGATTACCAGGGGGCCTGACATCAGCACCTGGCTGATAATATCCGGCGGAGTAAGAAAAGCTGAAACAATAAAAGCCAGAAGAATAGCATACTTTCTCTGCTTTCTTAAACTTCTGGAGTTGACAATGCCCAGTCTTGCCAGAAAAAAGATGAACAGGGGCAGCTCAAAAGCCAGCCCAAAGGCAAACAGCAGCTTAATGGAAAAGCTGAGATATTCACGAAGCGAAGGCATGGGCTGGATCATTTCCGTGGCAAAGCCCATAAAAAAATTGAATCCTATGGGAAATACAATAAAATAGCCGAAAAGAGCGCCGGCAACAAAGAAAAAAGCTGAAAAGAAAGCTATGGGAATCATGAACTTTTTTTCAGTGTCATAAAGCCCCGGGCCCACAAACCTCCAAATCTGGTAAAAAATATAAGGGCTGGCCAGAAATATACCGGCCACAAAGGATACTTTAAGATAGGTAAAGAAAGCTTCAGGCAAAGAGGTAAAGATCATGGTGCTGTCAGGAGGTAAAACCTCAAGCAGGGGCTCCATGAGTAAGGCAAAAAGATCTTCTTTAAATCCGTAACAGGCAACAAATCCTATAAAAGCGCCGATAACAGACCTGAAGAGTCTTTTTCGCAATTCTTCAAGATGCTCGGTAAAAGTCAGGGCTTCCTGCTCGGCCCCGGAGTTTTTCTCTTTGCTCTCTGTATCTTCAGCGCTCATTGCGAGGCCTCGTTTTTCTTGTCCGTTGAAGTATCGATATCTGGTGATTCTTTCTTGTTTTCAACTTCTGGACTGGTTCCGGTTTGTTCCTGTTCCGGAGGATGACTTTCTTTGCTGGCCTTTTTAGCCATCTCCTGCTTTATTTTTTTCTTTGCCTGGGTTTCTTCTTCCCTGTCCACTTCCATTTCAATAGTTCTTTTGACATCAGTGGAAACCCGTCTGAATTCAGCAAGAGTTTTGCCAAGGGATTTGGCGATCTCAGGCAGCTTTTTTGGTCCTAAAACCAGTAGCGCCACGACCATGATCACTATTATTTCGGTTGTGCCTATTCCAAACATTTAATTTATTCCCATTCAATTGTGCTGGGAGGTTTGGACGAAATATCAAAAACCACCCGGTTTACTCCGCGTACCTCATTGATTATCCGGTTGGAAATGCGGGCCAGGATTTCCGGAGGGATCCTGCTCCAGTCAGCAGTCATGGCATCAACACTCTCCACCATGCGCAGGGCGATAACATTTTCATAAGTCCTTTCATCTCCCATGACCCCGACTGACTTCATGGGCAGAAGAACGGCAAACCCCTGCCATATCTTCCTGTACCAGTCGGACGCGTGAAGTTCATTTTGAACAATACGGTCTGCCTTGCGCAAAATATCCAGGCGTTCAGCGGTTACTTCTCCAATAATTCTTATGGCCAGACCAGGTCCGGGAAAAGGGTGTCTCCAGACAAAAACATCAGGTATACCAAGCTCAACAGCCACCTTCCGCACCTCATCCTTGAAGAGTTCTCTTAAAGGTTCTACCAGCTTGAGTTTCATTTTTTCAGGCAGACCGCCAACATTATGATGGCTTTTAATCACGGCGGATGGGCCTTTAAAAGAAACGCTTTCAATTACATCAGGGTATAATGTTCCCTGAGCCAGCCATTTTACCCCGGGTATTGCTCCTGCCTCCTCATCAAAGACTTCAATAAAGGTATGTCCGATGATTTTTCTCTTTATTTCCGGATCTTCCACGCCTTCGAGTTTGGACAGGAAACGCTCCTGGGCCTGTACATACTTCAGGTTCAAGTCAAAATGTTCTCCCAGGGTTTCCACAACTTCTTCTCCTTCGCTCTGCCTAAGTACCCCGTTGTCCACCAGGATACAGTGAAGCTGTTTGCCTATGGCTTTGTGCAGAAGTACGGCCACTACAGTGGAGTCAATCCCTCCGCTCAAACCGCAGACCACGTGCTCATCTCCTATGGTCTCGCGCATGGTTGAGATAGTACTTTCAATGAAAGAACTCATGGACCAGTCAGGCTTCAAACCAGCCACCTTGAACAGAAAATTATGCAGTATCATGAAGCCTTCTTCTGTGTGAGCCACTTCAGGATGAAACTGAACAGCGTATATTTTCTTTGAACTGTTGCCCATGGCTGCGATATCCACGCTGTCGGTTCTGGCAAGCACTTCAAAACCCGGAGGAGGAGCAAGAACGGTATCACCGTGGGACATCCACACTGTAAGCCTTTTCTTATCATAAAAGGTATCCCATAAAGGACATTCGCGGATAAACTCCAGGGAGGACCGTCCGTATTCTCTTTTGACCGACAGCTCCACAGAACCTCCAAAAGTGGAGGCTATCAGCTGCATACCGTAACAGATACCCAGGACCGGCAGTTCAAGATCAAAAAAAGCCGGATCCACCTGGGGAGAATCAATTGAACCAACACTGGCCGGGCCGCCTGACAGAATCAGTGCTGATGGACGCAGGGATTTTAGTTCGTCCAGGCTGATGGTACAGGGATGAATCTCCGAATAGACCCCGGCTTCTCTTATTCTGCGGGCTATCAGCTGAGTATACTGAGACCCGTAATCAACAATTATGACTTTGCTTTGCACCTGCATGTGACCTTCCTGCCGGGTTAGTAATTTTCAATTCGGTAATTGGGAGCTTCTTTGGTAATAATAACATCATGAACATGGCTTTCTTTATATCCTGCCGCTGTCATCTGCAGAAATCTGGCCTTGAACTGCAGGGCCTTGATATCAGCACAGCCCACGTACCCCATGCCGGAACGCAGTCCGCCTATAAGCTGGTAGATGGTTTCTCCGGCCTGCCCCTTGAAAGGAACCCTGCCTACAATCCCTTCAGGAACCAGTTTGTTGCTCTTGTCCTGAAAATAACGGTCGGAACTGCCTTCCTTCATGGCATCGATGGACCCCATGCCGCGGTATATTTTATAAGTTCTACCCTGGTATAAAATAGTTTCCCCGGGACTTTCCTCTGTCCCGGCAAGCATACTGCCCATCATTACGGAATCAGCTCCGGCAACAATGGCCTTGACCACGTCTCCTGAGAATTTGACTCCTCCATCAGCGATAACGCACCTGTTTTTTTCCCGGCAGGCTCTGGAAGCTTCCATTATGGCGGTAACCTGGGGAACTCCCACTCCAGCCACTATCCTGGTTGTGCATATGGAACCCGGACCTATGCCGACCTTAACAGTATCCGCTCCAGCATCCACCAGAGCCTTGGCACCTTCATAAGTTCCCACATTCCCGGCAATAAGCTGGGCATCAGGAAACGCGCTTCTCAGTTCCTTCAAAGATTTGATGATATTTCTGGAATGTCCATGGGCTGAATCCAGGACAATAAAATCAATCCCGGTCTTAAGCAGAGCTTCTACCCTGGCTTCCTTGTCGCTCCCGACACCTACGGCGGCTCCAACTCTGAGTCTGCCCATATCGTCCTTGCAGGCATTGGGATATTTTTTAATTTTTTCAATATCCTTGATGGTGATCAAGCCTTTAAGTCTATTCCCTTTTTCAACTACCAGCAGTTTTTCAATCTTGTTCTGCTGAAGAATCTGTTTGGCTTCCACAAGGGTAGTCCCTATCGGCACGGTAACCAGGTTTTTGCTGGTCATGACTTCCCTGACCCTGGTGGAAAGGTCATGCACAAACCGTACATCCCTGTTGGTTACAATGCCCACAAGCTCATTATTGAGGATTACCGGCAGTCCTGAAATCCTGTACTCTGACATAAGATTAAGAACATGATCAACACTGTCATCAGGCGAAACCGTAATCGGATCTATTATCATTCCGCTCTCGGATTTCTTTACCTTTTCAACTTCCATTCTCTGTCGGTCAATGCTCATATTTTTATGAATTACCCCCACTCCTCCGCCTCTGGCCATGGAAATAGCCATTCTGGCCTCGGTAACAGTATCCATGGCAGCGCTGAGTAACGGAATATTCAAGGAAATTTCCGGAGTCAGCATGGTGGAAAGATCTACCTGATCAGGCAGAACCTCGGAATATGCCGGCATGAGCAGCACATCATCAAATGTCAGTCCCGGCCCCCAAATCTTATCCATCACATCCTCCTTAAACTAAAAAAAAAATATATAATTTGCTTTTGCTTAGAACTGAAGTAACTATTCACCACATACGGCGTATGTCCATTTAACCACCCTGGATTCCGGCTTTCGCCGGAATGACGGAAAAAGGCAGCTGCCTGCTTTAACCGTCACCCCGGACCAGATCCGGGGTCCAGGTCTTCTTATTCGATCTTGCTGAACAGTTACGAACTGAAAATTAATTTTTTATGATATCCGCAAGTCGATATAACTGTCAAACAAAGGATTTCAGCAATCCTGGTCCTTAAAAAATCAAGGTGTTTCGCCGGGGCTTACAGGGGGGCTTTCAAGTTCTTCTTTAACCCTTTCCATAAGCTGCGGATTATCAGGATCTATTTCAAGTATTCTTTGAAAATGCTGCCTGGCTCTGTCCTGGTCATTCAGGTAATATTTATAAATTATACCCAGATTAAAATGACTGCGAAAATTGTCCTCATCCATTTCCAAAAGGGTGTCAAAGTACTGAACCGCCTCTGAATAACGTTCCATCTGAAAAAGGGTAAACCCGGCCTGATTAAGGGCCAGTTCGTTCTCAGGTTCAAGGGCCAGAATTCTTCTCCAGAATGAATAAGACCTGTCCCAGGCTTCCATAAGCATAAAGACATGAGCCAATTGCGTGAGCGCCTCAACATTCTGTGGATTTTCCTCCACTTCGGCCATGAGAGCGCTTACTTCGGCCATCATGGCCTGATCCTGTCCGGCAGGAGCGCTTCTGGATTCAACTGTAATGCCTGGATCCTGTATTCTATTCCATAGTGACGAAGCAAATATGGCAACCAGACAGACTACAGCCAGAAAGGCCACGCTTTTCTGCATAGTCCGGGGGGAAATGATACTATAACTCATCCGCGCTGCTCTCCAATTGCCTGATTTTAAGTTCAAGCTTATTTTGTTCAATTGCCAGATAACAGAGATAGCCGCCCAGGCCCACCCAGACAGCTATATTGCTGATAATCAGATATACCATGAATACCACCGTTTTTGAATTATTCAAAATTTACCTGTCTGAAATTGGATTTGCAGACAGTAGTTTTATCAATATGACATCAGTAAGTCTTAATCAAACCTCTGGCCGGCATCAGGTTAAAACACAAACAGACTTTTGACTCTGTCTTTAATATCCAACTGCCTGAGGCGGTAAAGGATAATTCCGGCAGTCAGAAAACCCCAGACCACAACACATACAATTACCGTAGTCACCATTTCAGACTCCAGTCCGCCGCCGCGTGCTCCAAAGACCGCTGGATGGATGCTTCTCCACAGGCGGGCCGACAGAAAAACAAGGGGCACGTTAAGAAAGGCCACCACTCCAAGTACCGCGCACACCACCCTCATTTTCTGGGGGTTATCAATGGACTGTCTCAGAGCAAGATAACCAGCGTATATAAACCACATAACCAGAGCGGTGGAAAGTCTGGGATCCCATGTCCACCATGTATTCCAGGCCGCCTTGGCCCAGAGTGAACCGGTTGCCAGTGCCAGGGAGCTGTACAGAAGGCCTGCTTCAGCCCCGGCCTGGGCCAGCCTGTCCATAAGCGGTTTTTTAGTTATAAGAAAAAGAACACTGGCGCAAAACACAATAAAAAAACTGATAAGTGCCCACCAGGCCAGAGGAAGATGAAAATAAAAAATCTTTTGCAGTATTCCCATGCTGGCTTCAATGGGAGCATAGATCCATATAAAATACTGAGCCGCGGCCAACCCCAGGGCTCCCAGAACCGCCAGAACAGGAAGTATCTTTGACAGCGGTAAATTATCTGACATTATATTTTTTTCCATAAAAGATTAGCATATCGCTTTTCAAAAAATTCTTAATAAGCCCGGGGTTGATCCAGGATTAAAAGAAAACACAGTTAACAAACGTGGTCCATAATCCCAGCTTCAATATTCACTATAAACAAAAGGAAACAAAATTATGGCCACTCCGGTGAATACGGCGCCAAAAGCAAAAGCTATCCCAAACCAGGAGCCTATACTGTCATCATCAGGAGCGCCAAGCAGATGGGCGCACATCCTTATCCCGGCCAGAAGCAGGGGAATTAACAGGGGAAAGATAACAACGCTGAGCAGGGAATCCCTGGACGCGTGCCCCTGGGATACGCATCCCAGAAGAGAGCCGATAGCCACCAGTCCCCAGTCAACAAGGATAATTACCCCTAAAAGGGTCCACCAGCCTGCAATACTTTCCTGCCCGAGAAAAACAACTATGGCCGGCACAAAAATGAGTTGAGCCAGAGCCAGCAGGATCAAACCCGAAAAAGCCTTGCTCAGCCATATATGCTGCAGGGGCATGGGGGAAAGTAAAAGTCCCAGCCTTGCTTGGTTGGTCTCCTCCAGGGAGTAAAGTGTATTAAAGACAAGTATCAGGGCAAAGATTGTAGCCAGCCAGAATATAGAAGCGGCTGCCTGGGCCGGCACTTCCTCGCCTATAGGAACTGAAAGACTGAAAACAAAAATCAGGATCAGACCAAGAAGAACAGGCTGAATAATCCCTGACTTATCCGCCAGGATCAGTTTAAGATCCTTTGAGGTTAAGCATACAAATCTAATGTTCAACAGTATCATCCATGGACCAGGACCTGTAATCCCGGGTTGATCCGTAAAAAACCTGTTTTTTGCCTTTGAGAAAAAGAACTTTGTCGGCCAGGCCAAGATCCTCTTCCAGAGTATGACTTACCCAAACCACAGCTGCTCGGTTTGCGGCACTTTTCTTGATCTCCTGGCGTAAAAGCTTTCTGGAATCAGGATCCAGGCCTGTACCGGGTTCATCCAGAAGCAGTAAATCAGGCTGCAGCAGCAAAACCCTGGCCAGACTGAGACGCTGGGCCATGCCCCTGGAAAAGTGTCCGGCCTTTTCAAAAGCAAAGGCCTTGAGGCCTACGCGGCTTAAAAGCTCCATGAAATACATATCTCCATGGCGCTTACTATACACTTTAGCCCAGAATCTCAGATTATCAAGAGCACAGAGTCCGGAATACACAAATGTATCATGTCCCAGGAAAGCGGTCCTGTCTTTGGAGATGTTGCGCTCAATCCTGCCTCTTGAAGGGCTGATCAAACCAGACATGATCTTCATAAGAGTAGTCTTGCCGGCACCGTTTGGACCGGCCACAACAGTTACAATGCCAGGCTCGGCTGCAAATTCCACATTTTTAAACACCAGTCGCTGATCAAAAAAATGGGTTACCCGATCAAGCTTGATAAAAAAATTATCTGAAGAAGAAATATTGCAGCTATCTGCCATAATCAGCGGCTAACCCGGGTTCAATATTAAAGAAATAAATCACTCCTGATTTTGCTCAGTTTTCCTGACTCTTACCCTGCCCATTATCAAAAGGGTTGTCAGACATACAATTATACTCCCGATCCATATCCAGTTTATCAGCGGGGTGATATTGAGTTGTAAAGTAAGGGTCTGCTTCTGGTCAAAGCCAAGAATGGTCGTATATATCTCGTTTCCCAGAGAAGGGATCACGGAGACCTCGGAATAAGGAGATTCAAAATTTCGGTAAAGCTTACGCTGAGGCCTGAGCTGGCCAATGCGTTTTCCATCCCTGAAAACATTTATGGTGGCTTCATATATGGTGACTCCGGGAGTAATTATTTCTTCAAAATCATCATAATGAAACTCGTACTGATCAATAACTACTTTATCGTCTTTGGGTATAACCACTTCCCGGCTTTTTTGAAAAGGGCCGGAAAAAGCTACACCAAGTACAATCATGGCAATGCCCGCATGCAGGAGATATACACCCCAGCCAGTTCTTTTCTTTCTGACATGAGCATGCATAGCAATATACAGAATCAGCGAAAATATCCCGGCAACCCCGGATGATGCCGCCGCCAGCGGCAGAAAGAGCCTTATGCCGCCAATCCACAGGCCTGCAAAGGTGAAAATAAAAACCAGACAGACAATGATAAAGCTGTTTTTATCAGCTAACCCCTGTTTCCATTTGAACCAGGGACAGACACACAACACAACCGCCATGAGGGTAAAAACAGGCAGGCAGACTCGGTTGTAAAAATCAGGTCCCAGTCCTATGGGATTTGGCGTCCATATTCTGGAAATAACCGGCCACATAGTTCCCATGGCCACAATTATGGCCAGGGCCAGCAAAAGCCAGACAGTCACGATCATCATACCCTGTTTGCTCCAGAAACTGTCCACTGCCTTTTTATCCCCCTGCCCGGTTAAAGCCGCCAGGAAGGTAAACACCAGACAGGCGACCATGAGAGCGGCCAGGGGAAGACCAAGGCCGGAACCACCAAATGTATGCAAAGAGTCTATTACATTGCTTCGGACCAGAAAGGTGGCAAAAAAACAGGTAGTAAGACTCAGACAAATAAGAATCAGATTTGACCTGTACAATGTGTTGCGCTGTTTAGCTATCATTGCGGTGTGCAGAAAAGCGGTACTGACCAGCCAGGGAATAAGAGAGGCATTCTCTACCGGATCCCAGGCCCAGTAACCTCCCCAGCCAAGTTCCATATAAGCCCACCAGCCTCCCAGAAGAATGCCTCCTCCGGTAAGCATCAGCCAGGCAAAAAGAACCCAGTTTCTGCTCTGAAAAAGCCAGGATCTCTGATCTCCGGTAACCCATCCGGCCATGGCCAGACAGGCTGGAATAGTAAAGCCGGCATAACCCAGGAAGGTCATGGGAGGATGAAAAACCATGCCGATATTCTGAAGCAGAGGATTCAATCCGCTGCCGGATACCGGAGCAGGGTCCATAACCAGGAAAGGGTTGCTTGGGCCTGTCAGCATCAGCAGAAAAAATGCCTGAACCATAAATAAAAAACCCCAGAAAAACCCCCTGGTTCTTTCTGGAAGATTTTTATAAACCGGAGAAAATAACCAGACAAAACCCATGATAACCATAACCCACAACCAGAACAGCATGGAACCGGCCTGACCTGCCCAGAAAGCCGACACTCTGTAACCCAGAGGTAAAAAATCATCAGTATATCTATACACGTATGAAAACGAATAATCCTTCATCAGAAGGGCCTGAAAAAGGATTAAAGAGCCCAGGGTAATCAGGATAAAAACCGCTGTCTGACTTTTTTCCATCCAAACCAGAGACTTGAGAGGTTTATCCGGACCTGACTTAAAAGCTTCCCAGAAAAAGGCTGCGCCAACTACCACGCAAATCAAAAGCGACACAAGAAGGGTAAAAAAACCGATATATTGCATTTACTCATCCTGTAAAAAATCCAGATATTAATAAAAAAAGGATGGCACATGGTCCATCCTTAACAACATGTCAAAAAATTTCTTAACTATTCACCACATACGGTATATATCTATTAAAACACACTGAATTACGGCTTTCGCCGGAATGACGGAAAAGGGCAACTGTCTGCTTTAACCGTCATCCCGGACCAGATCCGGAGTCCACGTCTTCTTGCTCAATCTTGCTGAATAGTTGCAG
Source organism: Desulfonatronovibrio sp. (assembly GCA_046496945.1). Taxonomy (GTDB): domain Bacteria; phylum Desulfobacterota; class Desulfovibrionia; order Desulfovibrionales; family Desulfonatronovibrionaceae; genus Desulfonatronovibrio. The sequence goes on along the minus strand of JAWOGL010000197.1, from coordinate 141 downwards.
AATTTCTTAACAAAAACCGTGCAAACGTTGACTGTATCAGCAGTTAAGGCTGGTCGTAGGGAACACTGTCCGGGTGCTCTTTTTCAGCAGATCCGCCTTCTGACTCATATTTGGAAGCGCATTTAGTCATAAGCGAAGAAG
>JAWOGL010000007.1:0-3040 GCA_046496945.1 Desulfonatronovibrio sp. | reverse complement strand
TTTACCCATTTAGTCGCCACAGCACCCACAGGAGCAGAAAGGCCGGATGTGACAATAAGAGGTATGGACAGAGAAAAATCCACCATTTTGCTTCGGATATAATTATATGAAGCAAAAGATGCTCCCAGAGCATTGAGAAAAAGCGAAGAGGCCACAGCCGGAGCCTGTCCAAAGCCCAGAAGTATGAACATGGGGGAAAAAATCAGCCCTCCCCCCAGTCCGGCCATGGAAAGAACAAAAGAAGCCAGAAAAATAAGTGGGTATATCAGAAATGAGGTTTCCATGGGATAAGCTGAATCAGGTCAGGGGTGGTTCAAAAAACAGCCGGATCTTCTTCTGCCATTTTTTCAGATTGTCCTGATTTGCCTGGTAATGTACATGGTATCCTTTTTTTTCTCCAACTGCCAGGCCCGCGTCCCGCAAGATTCTCAAGTGCTGGGATATGGCCGCTGAGGTCATTCCCAGCTCTTGAGCCAGTGAGCTCACGCATAAGGATCTGTTTTTGATGAGTTCCAGTATCCTGACTCTGGCTGGAGAGGACAGGGTATTAAAAATCCGGGCCAGCCCCTGTGAATCATATATCATAAAGAATCTCCCTGTTAAGTATATGCGTTATTGCTTAAACAAATAAGATATATATTGTCAATACTCAATATAACCTCACATTAAAAAAATCGTAACTGTTCACTACATTTTTATACTTTCAGATAAAGCCTGTATCCTGATGAATAGTTACAAAAAATCAGGTCTTGACTTATTCTTTTATTTAATTAATTAGATACGCAATTACTTAAATGTATTATTGTCAGGTGAGGAGCATAGATGGATGAAGACAGGATTGCCATCAAGGCAAAGGGACTGACCAAAAACTTTGACGATGTAAAAGCGTTAGCTGGTGTGGATTTTGAGATTTTCTCCGGAGAACTTTTCGGTTTTTTAGGTCCCAACGGGGCTGGAAAAACTACCACCATCAATATTCTTACCGGGCTGGCCAGACCAGACGCTGGCGCTTTCAGCATAGCCGGAGTAGACTGCATTAAAAAACCCAGAACAGCCCAGCAGTTTATGGGTGTGGTTCCGGACGAGAGTAATCTGTATCCGGAACTCTCGGGCATGGATAATCTGTGTTTCTGTGCCGCCCTGTATGGCATGAAAAAACAGGAAAGACAGAATAGATCCAGAGAATTGCTGGAAATGTTTGGACTGACCCAGGCAGCTGGCCGTAAATTTGGAACTTATTCCAAAGGCATGAAGCGGAAACTGACCATTGCCGCCGGGATCATTCACAAACCAGCAATACTTTTTCTGGATGAACCCACCACCGGCATCGACGTGGCCAGTGCCAGACATCTGCGCGGACTTATCGCGGACCTGAACAATACCGGAACGACCATTTTTCTGACGACTCACCTGATTGAAGAAGCTGAACGCCTTTGCCGGCGTATAGCTTTTATCGTTGCCGGAAAAATTCAAAGAATCGACACTATAGACAATCTGCTCATGCCTTTCCATGGTAAACACGCCCTCCAGGTTGCCTGCTCCGAAGAAATTGACGGTATTCTGCCAAAGCTTGCAAATACCTTTCCGGACCATAAATTTTCTAATCCAGATAAAGGGCTGGTCAAAGTGGTATCAGACAATCCGGTCCAGGTGGGGCCTTTGGTGCGTTTTTTTGAAGATAATGGAGCAGAGGTGCTGGAAGCCCGGAGAATAAGGCCGTCCCTTGAGGAGGTTTTTGTCAGGATAACCGGCATTGAAGCCGGCAGTATGGAAAAAACTAAAAATCAGAAAGGTGGTGGCCGATGAAAATCTGGATCGCCTTTATTCATATCCTGATAAAGGATATGAAATCCTACTATCTCAAGCCTCCAAACATTAGCTGGGGGCTGATCTTTCCCCTGGCCTGGACAAGTATGTTTTTCATCAGATCCGGAAGCGGCCTGGATGATATTATCAACCTGCTCCCCGGAGTAGTGGCTGTGTCAATACTTTTCGGGACCACATCCATGCTGGCTGTGACTGTGACCTTTGAAAAAAAGAACAGGTCCTTTGAAAGGCTTCTGCTGGCTCCGGTTCCTTTGGAGATTCTTATGCTGGCCAAGACCAGCGGAGCAATCCTGTTTGGCATGGCCAATGCCTTTGTACCGGTTGTAATCGCCTTTTTTATTGCAGATTTATCAAATGTGAACTGGTGGGCATTTGTACCGGGGGTGTTCTTAATCGCGGTGGTTTCTACCTTTATGGGACTTTTTATTGCCGTTGCTGTTAGTGAAGTCTTTGAAGCCCAGACTTTTTCCAATTTTTTCCGCTTTCCCATGATTTTTCTGTGCGGTCTTTTTTTCCCCATTGAACAGCTGCCAATATTTTTGAGGCCTCTGTCTTATGCCCTGCCTCTGACTTATGGAGCTGATATTCTTCATGGAACCACCCACGGCGGAAACACAATGCCTTTAATCCTTGACCTGTTTATCCTTGGAATCTTTTGCCTGCTGTTATTCACAATAAGCCTGAGAAATATTAAAAAACACTGGATTGTTTAAGTTTTAGAACTGCCCATGAATCCGCCGGCATTCAGTATTTTTCATTCCTGCCTGCAATTTGTTTAGCATTTTTATCTGCAAGCTGATTACCGTGGGTTGGTATTTCGCCCGACAGGCTCAACAACCTGACGCTTATTTCTTCAACAGGCAGTATTGACCACCCGTATCAGCATAAGATAGGGATCTTTATACAAAAAATGAACCCGGGGCCAGCCTTAAATTCCATGGCTGGTCATATATGGTGAATAGATACAAATGAACCAGACAATCATGAACAAAGTATTGCTGCTTGCTATGGCCGGCGCCTGCGGAACACTAGCAAGATACTGGCTCTCCACCACGACTCACTGGCTTCTGGGCCCCGATTTTCCATGGGGCACCTGGCTGGTAAATCTCCTGGGATGTTTCATGTTCGGCGCGGTCTGGGTACTTGCTTATGAACGCGGACTGATCCCGGAACATTTGCGGATAGTTATCCTGGTGGGATTCATGGGCGCTTT
>JAWOGL010000265.1:0-9683 GCA_046496945.1 Desulfonatronovibrio sp. | reverse complement strand
AGGAACTGTTCCTTGATGTGTGATGTGGAGGTTCCCCGATGCCTTGGGCGGAAGATCTTTTTTATTGCCCCGGTTCAGGGCAATGGGTGCGTTTATCCGGTTAGACCCTGACCGGGCCGCATTTCCTGACCTGTCAGATCAATTTCATATCCGCCCATGGATCTAATTTTTTCCTTGAGGTCATTTGATCTGACCATATTCAGCAGGATCTCTGTCTTGGGATCGGTAAACGCGTATTCCGGGATGAGCAGGTCGTATCTTTCTCTGGCCAGAGGAACGAAATCCAGGCCAAGGGCCCTGGCCGCAGCCATGATGCCAAGTCCGCAGTGGGCTGCTCCGCTCAGGACGTTCACGGCCACAGCCATGTGGGTGAATTCCTCATTATCATAACCACTTACCCGAGCCGGAGATATTCCCGCTTTTTTCAGGTAATGGTCCAGAAGTATTCTGGTTCCAGCGCCTCTTTGCCGGTTGACAAAGATAATATCTTTTCTGGCCAGATCTTCAATGCTGTGAATTTTCCGGGGATTACCCGGCAGGACCATGAGTCCCTGATGTCTCACGGCCAGGTTGATGAGCCTGAATTTGACGCCGGGAGCATATTTTTCCAGGAAGGGAAAATTATAGTCGTCCTGCTCAGGATCAAACAGATGCATACCCGCAATATGCGCGGCCTGGTCTTTCACGGCGGTTATTCCTCCCATGCTTCCCACATGAGTCGAAGAAAGATGGATGGGATTTTCAATGCCCATGAGTTCATTGGCCAGAAGATCAATGGTGTTGTCATGACTGCCCACGGCTATCAGGACCCTGTCCAGTTCTTTTTCCGGACGCAGCAGTTCTACTTTGACGGTTTTGCCCTGGTTCAGGCCTTCCAGATCCTGGCTTATACGGGTTATGCCCTGGGCCCTGGTCATGGTGGTGATCTGGCCCGCGCCCCGGGCCAGAGGGGTGGCCACGTAAGAATTACTGACTTTACCCACCGAAACCCGCACAAACTCCTCCATGCCCGGTCTGGAAGGGATTTTCCTGGTCAGCCTGGCCTCAATGGTTTCAGGGTCAGGGCTATGCCTGCCTGCCAGCCAGAAGACCAGAGGGCGCACTATCTGTTCAAAACAGATAACCGAACTCACCGGATATCCCGGGGCGCCGATGATGATTTTATTCCCGGCAAAGCCAATGAGAGTGGGTTTTCCCGGCATGGCCTTGATTCCATGGACCAGCACGGTTCCGGCTTCTTCAATTATTTTTCTGGTGTAATCTCTGGAGCCGGCCGAAGATCCCGCTCCGATAAGAATTATATGAGCAGAAGAATCCAGGGCAAACTGCAGGGCCTGCTTAAGTTTTTCAGGGTCATCAGGCACTGGAGGAGTTCTCTTTGTCAGGCAGTCCCATTGCCTGGCCATGGACATGAGAATCTGGGAATTGCTTTCGATTACTTCACCGGGCCTGGGTTCGGGCTGGAGGGTAAAGTCCAGGACTTCGTTTCCAGTGGGGATAATATGAAGACGCACTTTTTCCCGGACCCTTACGTCCCATATCCCGGCGCTAAGCAGGGCTCCGATGTCATACGGGGAAAGTTCATGGTTCTGAGGGATGAGCAGTTCCGTGGCTACAATGTCCTCGCCCACCCGGCGGACGTTCTGCCAGGGAAAGGCCGGGTTTTCAATGAGGATGGTATCCGGATCTTTCTGAACCACCTTTTCAATCATGATCACGCAGTCTGTATCAGGGGGCAGGGGATTGCCGGTATTGACCTCGATATAATCTTTGTCCCTGGTCAGGCTGACCGGATTTCCTTCCCTGGCCTCAAAGGTTTTTTCCGCCCTCAGGGCCACTCCGTCCATGGCAGCACTGTGAAAGGTGGGTGAAGAGTACCTGGCCCAGATGGGATCAGCCGTTATCCGTGACGCGCCGTCCTGAGTGGGAACCGACTCTACTCCCAGACAATTATCAGGATTTACCGCGTTTTTTATTTTTTTCAGGGCCTCATCAATGGTTACAGTCTTGAGGTATATATTTCTTTTCATAATGGATTTCCTTTTTTTGACACATATGTTGCATTAACTGGTACAAAGGATATATTTTTTCAGGGATAATGAAAAGCTGTAACCGCGGTCATGTTTTGAAAAAAGGCGGACGCGGAGAGCGGGATTGTGACCTGTCCGGCCAATAAAAATATCCCGGGCATGGATATTGAATGAATCAGGCAGATCAGACTGTTGAAAATCTTTCAATTGGCTTTGTTGCTGCAAAAATTTCAAACTCTTACATATCTTAAATACGCTGCGACCTTGAACTTTTTTTGTTTCTTGCCCTTGGAATTTTTGAACAGTCTGCTGGGCAAGGACTTTTTCAACAAGCAAAGATTTGGTCAGATTGGCGTTGAAATATTGACGGAATAACAGCCCGGGTTGTCAGGAATGAGAAAAAGATTTAATTTTAATCTGCAGAAAGTACTGGATTATCGAACTGAACTTGAAGAACAGGCTCAGCTCTCCCTTGCCAAGTCCAGGAAAATGTATCAGGACCAGATCGCAAAGGTGCAGAATCTGGAAGAAGAGCTGGGCCGGGCCAGGGAAGAAATCACCAGAAAGGAAAACGTGACCCGGGACCGCATATGGCTCTGGAACAAGTATATTGAGGGCCTGGATGCTGATCTCAAATTTGCCCGGTTAACCCTCAGGGAAATTGCCAGAGAAGTGAATGCCAGACGACAGAAACTCCTGGAAAGAAGCAAAGACAAAAAAGTTATTGAGAAACTGAAAATTAACCAGAAAATAAAGTTTAGGTATGAACAAGAAAAAGCAGAGCAAAAAGAATTCGACGAAATGTCAGTGGTTCGTTACAAGCCTGAAACCTTCTAGGTTGCTGCAGATACTTATGTTTCTGGCAATTATGAAGATAAGTTTCATGCTTGGGATGCTCGGAAACGCGCCTGAATCAGGATCAGGCGGTTCTTCCAGTTCCGCAGTAGTGGAGACTGGCCTTGCCCTGGCTCAGGAGGAACAGGAAACAGATCCGGAACAAGCAGCGGATGAACAGGAAGTGAATGTGGGCGAGGAACTCATGCAGCTCAGGGAAAGGGAGGAAGAGCTTGACCGCAGGGAAAGAAATCTGCGAATGCTGGAAAGCGAAATTGATGAAAAACTTGAGGAACTGGAGCGACTTGAAGCCAGCCTGGAACAGATGCTGGAAGAAGCCGACGTGCTGAAGGATCAGAAGATCAAGCACCTGGTGGATGTTTACGCCAATATGAAGCCCCAGCAGGCAGCCCAGGTTCTGGAAACCCTGGATGAAAGCATAGCTGTCAAAATTCTGGCCGGGATGCGCGGCCGGCAGGCCGGAGATATCCTGACCAATGTTGATTCCCAGAAAGCAGCCAGACTTTCTGAACTGCTTACAGAGATGCAGACTCCGTTTATTGACTAGTTATCCCCGAATGCCCGGATTTTTACGGGGTCAAAAATGCTTGACAAATATTTTGTCCGGGAATTAAATGCATCCTATGCAGAAAATAGCAGAACCCGGCAACACACCGAGCATGGTTTTAACTGGCGGCCGACTTCTGATATAACAGCCCGTTGAAAAACTCCCAATTGCTGCGTCGCTACAAAAAATTCAAACTCTCACGTATGAAGAAATACGCTTCAACCTTGAATTTTTTTTGCTCCTTGCACTTAAGATTTTTGAACGGACTGTTGGATAAGGACTTTTTCAACATTCAGATAAGTCGGCCTGAAGCAGCGCAGGACCCTGTTTGAATCCAACAAGAATTTATCTTTTCAGGCCGCGGGCTTAAGCCCGGCGGCTTTTTTTTTGTCAATTCATATTCGAACCCGGGAGGCCAAAATGTTCAAGCACCTCATTTTTACGTTCTGTCTGGTTTTAGGTTGTGTCTGTCTGGCTTCAGCTGAAACCATCAGGCTCAGTTACGCCAATTTTCCTCCGGCAAATACCTTTCCATCAGTCCAGATGGAGCGGTGGAAAGAAGCTGTGGAACAAAGGACCGACGGGAAGGTTCAGATTGATACTTATCCAGGAGGCAGCCTTCTGGGCGCGAAAAACATGTTTCGCGGGGTAGCCGGGGGCCAGGCTGACATCGGAAATCTCTGCATGTCCTATCAGCCCGGGGCATTTCCCATGACCACGGTGATGGAACTGCCGGTAGGGTTTACCTCAGCCAAAGTAGCCAGTGTGGTCTTGTGGGAACTTTTTCAAAAATATCAGCCTCAGGAATTTGACCAGGTCAAGGTTCTGACCATGTTTGCCAATGCCCCTTCCAACCTCATGAGCACCCAGCCGGTGCGGAGTCTGGAAGAACTGCAGGGCCTGGAAATCAGGGCGTCGGGCACTGCTTCCCGGATTCTGGAAATTCTTGGAGCTGTTCCTGTATCCATGCCCATGCCCGAGACTCCTGAGGCTTTGCAGAAAGGCATGATCAAGGGGCTGCTTTCTTCTCTGGAAGTCCTTCTGGATTTTAATTTTGCGGCTTACACTCCGTATCAGACCCGGCTGGACCTCCAGATATACCCTTTTGCAGTGGTCATGAACAAAAGCAAGTGGGATGCTCTTCCTTCTGACGTGCAGGAGGTTATGGAAGAACTCGGCCGGGAGCAGGCGGTCTGGACCGGTGAATTTATGGACGCTCATGTGCAGGAGGCACTTGAATACGCAAGAGATGAATATGACTCGCGCATGTTTGAGCTTTCTTCCCGGGAATACGCAGAGATTGATGAGAAACTTGAGGTCCTGACTGAAGAATGGAAAATGGAAGCGCTTAAAAAAGATCTGCCAGCTGAAGATATCCTGGCTGATATGCTTGAGCTTAAGGAAAAGTATGAGGCTGAAATTGAAGATATGTAACCCTGGTCCGGCCATATAATTATGATTGATATGTTTTCCAGGACTGTCCGTCTCCTGAACCGGATTCTGCTTTTATCCGGCGCTGTGATTCTGTGCCTTATGATGGCCCTGGCAACCTGCAATATGGTCCTGGGTTTTCTGGGCCATCCCATAAAAGGTTCCTATGAAGCCGCCGGTTTTATGGGGGCCCTGGCTGCCTGTCTGGCCCTTGCCCCCACTCAGCAGGTCCGGGGACATATAACCGTTGATCTTTTTGACAGATTTATACTCGGAAAAGCCAGGCAGGTTATTAATCTTATAAGCCAGATCCTCATGGCCTGCTTCTTTTTTCTGATTATACGTCAACTGGTTTTGCTGGGTTTATCCCTTAAACTTTTTGGAGAACTTTCAGAAAGCCTGAGGATTCCTTTTTATCCTCTGATTTTTGTTCTGGCTCTGGGCTTCGGCGCACTGGTTCTGACTCTGCTTACCCAGATGCTTACCCGGGAGAGGGTATGAACCTGGTTGATTTTATAAGCCTCCCGGCCAAAAAGGATTGCGCATGAGTCTTACTCTGGCCGGAATCGCCGGAATCGTCTGCCTTCTTTTGACTATCTTTTTCTTGAAAATACCAGTGGGCTTTGCCATGGCCATGGTCGGTTTTGCCGGTTTTGCCTGGGTGATCGGCCCTCAGGCTGCACTGGGAATGCTGGGGGATGAAGTCTGGGGGGTTTTTTCTTCATACGGGTTTACGGTTATCCCCATGTTTATTCTCATGGGGCAGATAAGTTTCTACGCCGGTGTTAACAAAAGGCTGTATAATGCCGCTTATGTCTGGATAGGCAGGGTCCGGGGCGGTATGGCCATGGCTACTATTCTGTCCTGCGCCGGTTTTTCCGCCATCTGCGGTTCCAATACCGCCACCGCGGCAACCATGGGCACGGTGGCTCTGCCGGAAATGAAAAAATTCAACTATGATCCGGTTTTAAGTGCTGCCAGTGTGGCCAGCGGTTCCACTCTGGGTGTTCTAATCCCGCCAAGCGTTGTCCTTATTGTTATCGGTCTTCAAACCGGTCAGGCCATAGGGGTTTTATTCTGGGCAGCGCTTTTGCCGGGCATTCTGCTCTGCGTCTTTTTTCTGCTGGCCATTTTTCTGGCCTGTGGAAGATATCCCCGCCTGGGCCCTCCCGGCTCCAGAACCACTTTGAAGGAAAAAATACGTTCCCTCAAGGGCACGCTGGAAATGGTCATTCTTTTTATTCTGATTATGACGGGCCTGATCAATGGTTTTTTTACCCCCACCCAGGGCGGGGCTGTGGGAGCTTTTCTGGCTCTTATCATCGGGGTTGCCGGGCGCAACCTCAGTCTGAAAAACTTTTATCTGGCCCTGACCGATACCCTGCGAATCTCGGCCATGATTATGGCCATTATTCTGGGAGCAGTTATTTTTGGAAGGTTTCTGGCGGTTACCAGACTGCCTTTTGAACTGGCAGCCATGGTCAGTGATCTTGCTCTTCCTTCGTTTGTGGTTATTATCCTTATCGGGCTGATCTATATCCTGGGTGGTGCGATAATGGACGCCCTGGCTCTCTTGATCATCACCATCCCCATATTCTTTCCGGTGGCCGGCGCCATGGGTTATGACCCGGTCTGGTTTGCAGTATTTATTACCGTGGTTACTACTCTGGGAGCCATAACCCCGCCTGTGGGCATCAATACATATATTGTAGCTTCCATGGGACACGGAGTTACCCTGGCAGACGTGTTCAAAGGAGTTCTGCTGTTTATACCCTGCTTTATACTGCTTCTGGCCCTGCTGTTACTTTTTCCGGGCATTGCCACCTGGCTTCCCGGGTTGTTCCATTGATGATACCAGAGTGTTTCGAACTTTTTCCGCTGGTTTCGGGGAAATGAAAAACCTTGAGCTTGTTTTAAAAAAGGGCTAGATTAATACCTATTATTCAATAATGATTTTCCCAACACAGTGTTAAGGAGAGAATATGGCCGAGCGCGGTGCATCCTATAAAAAGGCAGGGGTGGATATTGAAAAAGCCGGAGATTTTGTCCGCAGAATCAAGGGCCTGGTTGCGGATACTCACACCAAGGGAGTAATGGCGGACATCGGTGGATTTGGCGGTCTTTTCAAGCTGGATACCCAGGATCTGCGTGAACCTGTACTGGTGGCCTCCACAGACGGTGTAGGCACAAAGCTTAAACTGGCTTTTGAATTTGATGTACATGATACCATCGGAATTGATCTGGTGGCCATGTCTGTTAATGATATACTGGTGCAAGGGGCCAAGCCTCTGTTTTTTCTAGATTATTTTGCAACAGGAAAGCTTGATCCGGAAAAGGCCGAGACAGTAGTCAGGGGTATTGCCAGAGGATGCAAAATTGCCGGATGCGCCCTTCTTGGCGGCGAGACAGCAGAAATGCCGGACTTTTACGCTCCTGGAGAATATGATCTTTCAGGCTTTTGTGTGGGGGCGGTTGAAAGCAGCCGGATAATTGACGGCAGAGAAATCAGACCCGGAGACGCCATCATTGGGCTGGCCTCGTCCGGACTCCACTCCAACGGTTTTTCACTGGTAAGAAAGATTCTCAAGGATTCAAAACTGGATCCTGATGATATTTTTCCCGGCAGTACTGAAAAGGTAAAGCAGGTTCTGCTGGAGCCCACCAGAATTTATACCGCCGAGATCATCAGTATATTGCGCGATATTCCCATCAACGGCATGGCCCATATTACCGGTGGAGGATTTTATGATAATATCCCCAGAGTGGTTCAGGACAAGCTGTCCAGCAAAATCCGGTTCGGATCATGGGACATCCCTCCAGTAATGAACTGGATAAAAAACGAAGAAGACATGAGCTGGGAAGACATGCTTCAGGTCTTTAATTGCGGAATCGGCTTTGTTATTATCACTTCTCCGGGAAGTGCCGAAGACGTTTTGTCCAGACTCAATGCCATGGACTGTCCGGCCTGGGATATCGGCCGGGTAGTGGAATCAAAAAGACAGTCGGAGCCGGTGGAGTTCGATTTTTAAGGTCACGGTTCTGACAGTTAAATCTTTTGCCCTCCAAGATACGGATTAAAATATCCAAACCCTATCCAGGGACACTGCTTTTTTATCCTCTTCATAAAATTATTCAAACCGGTCTGAGGTCCCAGTTCCATGTCCCTGACCAATTTCAGATAGATGTCCGGATCAAGATTGAGATTTCTTAGTTGAATGAAGTCAGGACGGGTATCTGTTATCAACTCAGTAAGATGATCAATCTGGGATTCTGTATCTGTGACTCCGGGAAAGTAAAGTAAATTCAGGGATACAAAAAGATTGTTTTTTTTGGCCTCACTGATAAATTTCCTGACATGGTCAAAGGTATAATTTGCCGGGCGGTAATAGGACCGGTAAAGTTCAGGTTCAGCGCTGTTCAGGCTTACCCTTACCGAATTTACTCCGCTCAGGGCCAGCCTGGAGACGGAATCAGGCAGGGAACCGTTGGTGTTAACATTGATGGTGGCCCGGGGTATTTGATCCCTGACCATGGAAACCGCCTCACATATCAGATCGGTCTCTGTCAGGGGTTCCCCTTCGCAGCCCTGTCCAAAGGACAGAACCGGTTTTTTAACCCGCGCGCAGTGAATTTCCATTACCTGAGCTATTTCTTCTGGTTTTGGGGTAAAGGATATCCTGTTCTGGGTAGATTGAAATTCAGAGTTCCCGGGCTGCAGGGAAATACAGCCCAGGCACCTGGCATTGCATGATCTGGAAGTGGGCAAAGGCGCTTCAAACCTTCCCATGGCCAGATTTCTGGCTGCCGGGCAGCAGGAGTTCAGAGCGCAGCCTGCCAGATGTTTGATGAGCCTGTTTTTGGGATATTTTTTTAAAAGTTCGTGGGCTTTTCTGGTAATATCGGACTGGGGTATGTGGGAGAAATCCTGGCGCTGATCCTGGTCCACCAGCCTGGCTGTAATCCAGAACCGGTCTTCAAAATATCCTACAGCGCCGTAGGCATACAGAGGGAGGGCCGGAGCGCCTGGTTCAGCCGTATAAGCTGCGGTTGCCGACAGAGTATGACCTGGACTGGCAAACCCGGCTACTGCCAGGGAATCAATCACTTCTATCTTTCCGGTCTCCGGGTCCAGTCCCAGGGCTTTGCGCCCGGGAAGAAGAAAAAGGTCGCTGGATTCCGGCAGGGGAATCAGGTCATCCGGTCTGGGCAAGGCAAAGCTGTTTCCCTGTCTGGTGAGCATGAGCAGTTCCGGTTCTTCAAGGATCCGGCCTTCCTGATCAGCGCATATAAGATGCGGAGATGCTTTTTTTTTCATTGCTTTAAACCGCCTTCCTGATGTGATTGTCAATAAAAAAAGGCAGGACCATGATATTGAGTCCTGCCTTTAAATAATCCCGACACCAAAGGAGAGTCTGGAAATTATTAGCGTTTTGAATACTGAAATTTGGCTCTGGCGCCTCTCTGACCGTATTTCTTTCTTTCTTTGACCCGGGCGTCTCTGGTCAGAAGTCCTGCTTTTTTCAGAACAGGCCGGAAATCGGAACTTATTTCAAGAAGGGCCCTGCTGATTCCGTGTCTCACCGCGGCAGCCTGACCAGCCAGTCCGCCTCCCTGAACATTGACTTTAACGTCATACTTGCCCAGGACCTTGGTCAGCTTAAGAGGCTGATTAATGATCATCTGCAGAGTGGAACGCGGAAAATAGTCCTGATAAGGACGTTCGTTGACAAGTATCTGTCCGGAACCGCTGTAAAGCCTTGTTCTGGCGACAGATGTTTTTCTTCTGCCTGTACCGTAATAAAAATCTTCCTTCATGAGTG
>JAWOGL010000252.1:0-2919 GCA_046496945.1 Desulfonatronovibrio sp. | reverse complement strand
GGCGCCGGCTCGCAATAAAACAGATAGTACGGCTTAATCCTTACGGAAAGCAATTTCTGGTGCAGGCGTCTGAAGGTCTCTACATCATCATTGATTCCCCTGAGAAGCACTGCCTGATTGCCGACATTCACCCCGCACTTAAGCAGATTAAAAACAGCTTCAGCAGTCTGTTCGGTAATTTCTCTGGGATGATTGCACTGCGTATTGATCCAAATGGGAACCCGGTGAAAGTCCCCCAGGATTTCCATAAGCTCCGGCGTGATCCGCTGAGGCAGAACAATAGGAGTCCTGGTCCCGAACCTTATCATCTCAACATGGGGAATCCGGCGCAGTTCAGTAATGATGCGGTCAAGTTTATCATCAGACAGAATAAACGGATCTCCCCCGGTTATAAGCACATCCCGGATTTCCGTATGTTCCCGAATCCAGTCCAGACCTTCATTAAGATCAAACCGCAGGGTCAGATCCCTGTCCACCACCATCTCTTTACGAAAGCAGTGCCGGCAGTAATTGGCGCACACGTCAGTAACTGTAAAGGCTATTCTGTCATGGTATTGCCTGGCAATGCAATCCGGCCTTTTCTCACCTACCGCCCTGTTTTCCTTGAAAATCAGATAATCCTTCAGACCGAAGCGGTTTTCCTGCTCCTGCCGCGACGGAATAACCTGCATACGGATTGGGCACGCGGGGTCATCCGGATCCATAAGGGACGCAAAATAAGGAGTAGTTCCCCATTTGGTGTCCATGCCCTCAATTGCTTCCCTTTCTTCAGGAGAAACATTAATATATTCTTCAAGTCTGTCCAGTGTATTAACAATATTCTGGAGTTCTTTTATCCATTCCTGCATTTTACCACCTCAAAGTTAGCTTTACTTGATAATTACAGCCGGTTTCGTCAGTTCATTGAGGCAGCGCTTTCATGTGGAGGCTTTTTTCTCTCCTTGCAATATGTGTTCTTCTGCATTTTATATCCCCCTGGTAACTGCGGTATTGCCGGGCTTTAGTACGCGAACCTAAAAGGGTCAAGCATAATTAGCCCAAGAGATAAAAATATGTTTCCTATGACCGGCAGTCCTGTTTTTCCTGGCCGGAAACCAGCCCATCAAAAAAATATATAATCACATATCCCGTCAGGTTAACAGCGTGACAGAAAAGTCCTTACCAGGCACTTGTCATTGCCATTTGACAGAAGCCATCCGGGGAATTTAATAAACCGTATCTGCTGCTTGCCTATTATAGTCAGCCATAAAACTTAAGGTTTCTGTGAATACTCACAAAACATTTAAAATCCTGTAACTGTTCACCATAGCCGGCGGCCAGTCCCAGGTATCGTGTTTCTGTTGATACGAACTCCCTGTCGCGGTTCCCTAAGGCAAACCATTAGCTGGGCATGTTATACTGGATCGGAAATCTTGCATATTTTGGAAAAAAATCAGCAGTTTTTAATGTATATGGTTTGCCTGAACGAAACCTGCGACGGTCAAACATCGCATCAATGGCGAAACATGATACCTGGGGCCGGCCTTAGATTCAGTGCTGATCATAATATATTGTGAATAGATACAAAATCCTAAACTAAAAAATCAGGAAAACATGTTGGAAGAACACCTGGCCCTGGCCTTTTTCTTGACCACCCTTGCAGGTCTTTCCACCGGCATAGGAAGCTTCATTGCCTTTTTCACCAGTCATACCAACAAGGCATTCCTGTCCATGGCCCTGGGTTTCTCCGCCGGGGTCATGATCTATATTTCCTTTGTGGAGCTCATGCCTGAAGCCCTGGAAAAGCTGGAAGCCATCCATGGACACGGCCCCGCGGCCTGGATGATGACAATCGGTTTTTTTGCGGGCATATTTTTTATCGGAATCATTGATCGCCTTGTTCCTGAATATGAAAACCCGCATGAGGCCAGAAGAGTCGAAGAACTGCAGAACGGGATAGACCGCGAAAGAATGCGGCGCATGGGAATCTTCGCAGCCCTGGCCATTGCCATTCACAACTTTCCCGAAGGCATGGCCACCTTTTTTACCACCCTGGCCGATCCCACCCTGGGGATAGCCATTGCCGTTGCCATTGCCCTGCACAACATTCCCGAAGGCATCGCGGTTGCCATCCCGATTTATTATGCCACCAAAAGCAGAACCAAAGCGTTCTGGCTGTCCACCGCTTCAGGCCTGGCTGAACCTCTGGGGGCCTTAATCGGCTTCCTGATCCTGAGGCCTTATATATCGCCCACTGTATTGGGCCTTGTCTTTGCCTTTGTCGCTGGAATAATGGTCTTTATCTCCCTTGATGAACTTTTCCCGGCAGCCAGGGAATACGGCAAAGGTCATCTGGCCATATACGCCCTCATAGCCGGCATGCTGATCATGGCCCTGACGCTGCTCATGCTTATGTAAGTTCCATCATCCGGAAAGAAAGACTTCCAAAACAAAGTATCTGTTCACCATATTTGCATGATCAGACAATGAAACCAAGGCCTGCTCCGGGTTCATATCCAGCCGTTGTCTGCCTGTAACCTCAGTCCATACCGGTATCTGTTCAGATATCTCCGTTTTCCCGGATTTTTTCATCCTCATAAGGGCTCAATACTTTCCTGTACCATTCAAGCTTGGCGTGCTCCATAGCGCTGGAGCACATGCTCAGATTGGCATAGCTTTTACCGGTACGCTTGATAATAAGCCTGGAAAGCTTGTATATACAATAATTCAGCTCCCCTTCATTTTGAACGTTTTCAGCCAGCTCTTGCAGCATTCCATCAAACACAGATCTTCTATCTTGTTTAATATATGGCATAATTAACACCCCTGCTCCTTTTGTCCGTCCCTTATGCCCAGCAGAACACGGTAAGGCCCGGGAGTACCCGGCGGGACAAGAGCAAGCCTGTCCCCGTCTTTCAACACTGTGGAAAAAGGGGTAAT
>JAWOGL010000212.1:0-10568 GCA_046496945.1 Desulfonatronovibrio sp. | reverse complement strand
CAATGAATAGCGAAAGAATCAGGATAAAACTGCGGGCCTATGATTACCGGATACTGGATAAGGCAGTGGCTGAAATTGTTGATTCAGCAAAGCACACAGGGGCAAGTATAGCCGGCCCGATCCCTTTACCCACAAGAATTCATAAATACACAGTCAATAAATCAGTTCATGTAGATAAAAAGTCCAGAGAGCAATTTGAAATGCGCGTGCACAAGCGACTGCTGGATATACTGGAACCAACTCAGCAGACTGTAGACGCCCTGGGCAAGCTGAATCTGCCTGCAGGCGTTGATGTCGAAATCAAACTATAGGTGAGGGAACAATGAAACGTACGGTAGGACTTATAGGAAAGAAAGTAGGCATGACCAGTCTGTTTTCAGATGACGGAACAAAGATGCCGGTTACGGTTATTCAGGCTGGGCCCTGTCCTGTGATCCAGAAAAAAAATACTGAAAAAGATGGATACAATGCTATTCAGGTAGGCTTTGATCCAATTCCCGGACATAAGCTGAATAAACCGCAGAAAGGTCATCAATCCACCCAGGATAAAGGATATTTTAGAATTCTGCGAGAATTTGTTCTGGATAACACTGATGAATTCGAATCCGGACAGGAAATTACCACCGAGATATTCAAGGCCGGGGATAGAGTGCGACTTACCGGCACTTCAAAGGGTAAAGGATTTGCCGGTGCTATGAAGAGATGGAATTTTTCCGGATCGCCCAGTTCGCATGGACATGAAAAAGTACATAGATCTACCGGTGCTATCGGCCAGTGCGCGTATCCCGGCAAGGTTTTTAAAGGCAAGAAAATGCCCGGTCAGATGGGCAACGAAAAAGTAACTTATTCCAATGTGGAGATTGTTGCTGTCAGGCCGGCGGACAATGTAATCATTGTCAAAGGCCAGGTCCCTGGACCTCCCAATGGAATAGTTATCCTTCGCAAGAAAAACTAAGGTAGAATCATCATGATAAACGAAAAAGTATATTCCAAGGATAATAAGGAAGTAGGCCAGATTGAGCTTGCGGAAAATGTGTTTTCCGTAGGTGTGAAGCCTCAGCTGCTGCAACTTGCGGTTAAAGCACATCTGGCATCTGTCAGATCCGGCACTGCTGAAGTTAAAAACAGGGCCAGAATAACCGGTGGAGGTAGAAAGCCCTGGAAGCAAAAAGGAACAGGCAGGGCAAGAGCCGGCTCAGGAAGATCACCCTTATGGAGAGGTGGAGCTATAACTCATGGACCCCAGCAGAGGGACTATTCCTTTAAATTAAACAAGAAAGTAAGGCGTCTGGCCATGAAAATGGCTCTCAGTTCCAGATTTGCGGAAAATAAACTGAAGATAGTTGATGATCTTGATATGCCCGAGATTAAGACCAAGGAATTTGTACAGATAAAAAGCACCCTGGGACTAAAAAAACCCTTGATTGTTACAGGGAAACAATATAACAATCTTGAGCTTTCGGCAAGAAACGCCCAGGGAGTTCAGGTTGTCACTCAGGATTCAATCAATATTTTTGATATATTAAGACATAACGAACTGGTACTGGATAAACAGGCAGTACAGATGCTGCAGGAAAGGTTGAGCTAAGATGCATAATACACAGATACTTATCAAACCACTGGTTTCAGAGAAATCCAACCTGATTAAAGAACTTCAGAACCAGGTCGCTTTTATCATCCACTCCGACGCTAATAAGTATCAGGTCAAGGACGCTGTAGAGTCGCTTTTTAATGTAAAAGTCGACCGCGTAAATATAGTTCGCCGCAAGCCCACTCTGAGAAAAAAATTCGGTCGTTCTTCCGGAACAATATCAGGGTTTAAAAAGGCATATGTTTCACTGGCAGCCGGCGAAAAAATTGAATTTTTTGAAGGGGTATAAACATGGCTATTAAAAAGCTGAAACCAACATCGCCTGGAAGACGGTTCCAAACCGTATCAGATTTTTTAGAGATAACCAGGGTAAAGCCGGAGAAATCGCTTACACAGGGCCTCTGCAAGAAAAGTGGAAGGAATTCCAACGGAAGAGTCACATCCAGAAGACGCGGCGGCGGAGCCAAGCGTAGGTATAGAATTATCGATTTCAAACGCAATAAATTAGATGTCCCGGCCAAGGTTGTTTCCATAGAGTATGATCCTAACAGAAGCGCCCGGATAGCCCTTCTTTCCTACACAGATGGTGAGAAGAGATACATACTCGCCCCGGTTGGCCTGAAGGTCGGCTCACAGGTTCAGGCCGGAGACAAAGTTGATATTCAGCCCGGAAATGCCTTACCGCTTCATAAAATACCGGTGGGGACAGTGATACATAATATTGAATTGACTCCAGGCAGGGGCGGCCAGATGGCCAGATCCGCTGGAACCTATGCTCAGCTGGTAGCCAAAGAAGGGAAATATGCCCTGATTAAATTGCCGTCAGGTGAAGTCAGAAATGTTCTTTCCAGGAATATTGCTTCCATCGGTCAGGTAGGCAATGTAAATCACGAAAATATTTCTCTGGGAAAGGCCGGTAGAAACCGCTGGCTGGGAAGAAGGCCGCAGGTAAGAGGCGTTGCCATGAATCCCATAGATCACCCCCTGGGTGGTGGAGAAGGTAAGAGTTCTGGTGGAAGGCATCCCTGCTCACCTTGGGGAATGCCCAGCAAAGGATACAAGACCAGAAGCAGAACTAAAGCCTCTGATCGATTAATCGTAAAGAAAAGAACCAAATAAGCAGGAGATTCCATGCCCAGATCAGTAAAAAAGGGTCCTTTTGTGGATGACCATCTTCAGAAAAAAGTTCAGGAAGCCAATGATATCAGAAGTCGAAAAGTCATTAAGACATGGTCCAGGCGTTCCACAATAATTCCTGATATGGTGGGTCTTACATTTGCCGTGCATAACGGCCGTAAATTTATTCCAGTTTTTGCAACGGAAAATATGGTAGGTCATAAACTGGGAGAATTCGCTCCCACCAGAACCTTCCACAGTCATGCCGGGGACAGAAAAAGTCAGGCCAAACGTAAATAATTGATGCGGGAAAAAAATGGAAACTAGAGCAATAGCCAGATATATTAGGACTTCGCCCAGGAAGGCACGCATCGTTGCCAGAAATGTACAGGGCAAACCAGTTGAAGACGCTTTGAATATTTTAAAGTTTACACCCAAAAAGGCAGCTGGTCTGATAGGTAAGGTGCTTCATTCAGCTCTTGCCAATGCAGAGCAGAATACCAGTCTCGATATTGACAATCTTTTTGTCAAACGGATTATTATAGACGAAGGGCCGACCTGGAAGAGGATCAAGCCTCGCGCCATGGGCAGGGCTAACAGAATACTTAAGAGAACCAGTCATATAACCGTAATTGTAGATGAGATATAGGAGGTAGTAGTCTTGGGTCAGAAGGTACATCCATATGGATTTCGCGTTGGATACAATAAAAACTGGTTGTCCAGGTGGTTCAGTAAATCCAGTTATTCACAATTTGTTTACGAAGACAAGAAAGTTCGTGAATATGTAAAGTCCAAGCTCTACCATGCCGGTATATCAAGAATCGAAATTGAAAGAGCAGCAGACAAAATCAGGATTATCATTCTTACATCCAGGCCCGGAATCGTAATCGGCCGCAAGGGTGTGGAAATTGAGAAACTAAGAAATGATCTAAAAAATAAATTCAAGCATGACTTCTCCCTTGAAGTTAATGAGGTCAGGCGACCTGAAGTAGAAGCTCAGCTTGTGGCCGAAAATATCGCCCTGCAGCTGGAACGAAGAGTTGCTTTCCGCCGGGCTATGAAACGGTCCATAAGCCTGTCAATGAAATTCGGAGCCCAGGGCATTAAGATTTCCTGTGCAGGCAGGTTAGGCGGAGCAGAAATAGCCAGAACCGAATGGCAGAGAGAGGGACGGGTTCCTCTGCATACTCTCAGGGCCGACATAGATTATGGATATGCTACAGCCAAGACTACCTATGGTATTATCGGCGTAAAGGTCTGGATATATAAAGGCGATATTTTGAATGAGGTTAAATAATCATGCTAAGCCCAAAGAAAGTTAAGTTTAGAAAGACCCATAAAGGTCGCATTAAAGGCAAGGCCAATAGAGGCACGGAAATCAGTTTCGGCGAAATAGGTCTCAAGGCTGTAGAACCGGGGAAGATCAGTAATCAGCAAATCGAATCCGCCCGTATTGCCATGATGAGACATATCAAGCGCGGCGGTAAGGTTTATATCCGGATTTTTCCTGATAAGTCCATAACAGCCAAGCCTGCGGAAACCAGGCAGGGGAAAGGTAAAGGTTCACCAGTAGGATGGTGCGCTCCTGTGAGGCCTGGACGTATTCTTTATGAAATAAAAGGGGTCAACCTAGACCTGGCTAAAGAAGCTCTCATTCGTGCTTCCTACAAATTGCCGATCAAAACAGTCATAGTTGAGAAGGAGTGGTAAAGATGAAGCCACAGGAAATAAGAGATCTGTCGGTCTCGGATCGCAATGAAAAGCTGCAGGATTTTTACCAGGAACTTTTTAATCTCAGGTTTCAGCATTCTACAGCACAACTGGATAATACACAGAGATTAGGTCAGGTTAAAAAGACAATTGCCCGGTTTAGAACCATCATAAACGAACAAAATACAGGTGCAGGTCATGGAGAATAGTTCCAAGCAAGTCAGTAACAAGCGCAGGATGACCGGATTTGTTGTCAGTGACAAGGCAGATAAAACAATAGTAGTCAGCGTTGAAACTCTCATTAAACATCCTCATCTTAAGAAGTATATCAAGCGCAAGAAAAAATTTATGGCCCATGATCCGGCAAA
The DNA here is from genome assembly GCA_046496945.1 of Desulfonatronovibrio sp. Taxonomy (GTDB): domain Bacteria; phylum Desulfobacterota; class Desulfovibrionia; order Desulfovibrionales; family Desulfonatronovibrionaceae; genus Desulfonatronovibrio. Next base: position 5,783 of record JAWOGL010000212.1, on the reverse strand, counting down.
TGAATGCTCTGCAGGCGATAAAGTTCAAATAATTGAGCACAGGCCAATAAGTGCCAGAAAAAAATGGCATCTGAAGAAAGTCATTGAAAAGGCAGTGTAGGAGTAAATAGATGATACAGATACAAACAACTCTCAATGTTGCTGACAACTCTGGCGCTAAAAAAGTCGGATGTATCAAGGTCCTGGGGGGCAGCAAAAGAAGATACGCATCAATAGGAGATATTATTGTAGTCTCAGTAAAAGATGCCATGCCTCACTCCAAAGTAAAAAAAGGAGAAGTATACAAAGCAGTCATTGTCAGAACCAAAAAAGAAATTGGTCGTCCGGACGGGTCACATATCCGGTTTGACAATAATTCAGCAGTACTTCTTAATAAAACCACCATGGATCCCATTGGCACTAGAATTTTCGGGCCAGTGGCCAGAGAACTCAGGGCAAAAAATTTCATGAAGATTGTTTCATTAGCTCCTGAAGTACTATAGGATGAACAGTATGAAGATAAGACAAAACGACAAAGTGATGATCATTTCCGGGAAGGACAAATCTAAGATCGGAAAGGTAGTAGATATCCTGAAGGACAAAAATAAAGTTCTGGTGGAAGGCCTGAACAAAGTAAAAAAGCACGTTAAGCCTAATCCTTACAAACAGGAACAGGGCGGAATCAAAGACAAGGAAGCTCCAGTACATGTATCCAATGTAAAAATAGTATGTGATGCTTGCGCCAACCCTACCAAGGTTGGGTACAGATATACTGAAGACCATAAAAAAATTCGTTACTGTAAAAAGTGCGACGAAAATTTCTAATGAGGTTCAGAAAATGATCAGGCTGGAAAAAATTTACCAAGAAGATATTTCTGCTCAACTGCAGAAAGAATTCAATTATAAGTCAGGTATGCAGATACCAGGGGTTCAGAAGGTCAACCTGAACATGGGGCTTGGAGAAGGCAGTCAGAATAACAAACTTATTCAGGATGCAGTACAGGAACTGACTCTTATCGCAGGACAGAAAGCAGTTATAGCCAGAGCAAAAAAGTCAATTGCCGCCTTTAAGCTTCGCGAAGGAATGCCTGTGGGTTGTCATGTAACACTTAGACGCTCACGCATGTGGGCATTTCTTGACAAGCTTCTTAATGTAGCTTTGCCCAGGGTAAGAGATTTTCGTGGAATCCCGGATCGCGGATTTGACGGAAGGGGCAATTTTACCATGGGGATAAAAGAGCACACCATTTTTCCTGAGATCAATCTGGATAAGATTGAAAGAACCAAAGGTTTAAATGTTACAATTGTGACTACTGCCATGACAGACAAAGAAGGCAAAAGCCTGCTTACCCTTCTGGGTATGCCATTCAAAAAGTAAGGAGGATCGTCTTGACCAGAACAGCATTAATGGTGAAAGCCAGGCGCAAACCAAAATTTTCTTCACGCGGATATAACAGGTGTGGACTTTGCGGCAGACCCAGAGCCTTTATGAGGAAATTCGGGATCTGCAGAATTTGCTTCAGAAATATGTCCCTGGCCGGCGAACTCCCCGGAGTTCGTAAATCAAGTTGGTAGTCGTTTAAGAGAGGTAGAAAAAAATGCCCGTAGTTGATCCCATAGCAGATATGCTAACTCGTATCCGCAACAGCCATATGGCTTTGCATAAGAATGTCTCGATTCCTTTGAGCAAGTCCAAACTATCCATTGTTGAGATACTGGCTTCCCAGGGATTTATACAAAAATATGCCATAGAAAATAACAGCATAGAAATAGATTTGAAATACAAAAGCAATAAACCCGTAGTTAAGGGCATGAAGAAGATCAGCAAACCCGGTCGTAAAGTTTATGTGCCGGTAAATGAGATTCCTGCTGTGCGCAACGGGCTTGGAATTTGTGTTATGTCTACTTCCCGGGGGGTACTCGAAGGAGAGGAAGCCCGTAAACAAAACGTGGGCGGCGAGCTCATCTGCGAAATATGGTAGGTAAGAAAAATGTCACGCATAGGTAAAGAGCCCATAAAAATTCCCAGCGGAGTCGAAGTAAAATTTGACCGAGCTATTATGCAGGTCAAAGGACCCAAAGGAGAGTTGCAGGTACCTCTTCACTCCAAAATTGAAGTCAATGTTGATAACGAAATTATTCAATTGAACCGTACAGACAACAGCAGGACCGCCAGAGAGCAGTGGGGACTGCGCAGAACTCTTGTCAACAACGCTGTTCTTGGAGTTTCAAAAGGATTTGAAAAATCCCTTGAAGTTATCGGTGTCGGTTATAAAGTTGATGTTCAAGGCAAGACCATTGTGCTGAACGTAGGATATTCTCATCCAGTTAAAATTGACTTGCCCCAGGGAATTGACGCCAAAGTTGAAAAAAACAAAATAATTTTGAGTGGAATCGATAAACAGGCAGTGGGTGAACTTGCAGCAGTCATCCGCAGAGTCCGCCCTCCGGAGCCTTACAAAGGCAAGGGCATAAAATATGAAAATGAACAAATAAGACGTAAAGCCGGAAAATCCGGCGGGAAATAACGGTTAATGTCATGAAAATATCCAAGAGCCAAGCAAGGACCAAGAGAAAATTCCGCATTCGCAAGAAATTATCCGGCAGTCAATCCAGACCAAGGCTGGTAGTATTCAGATCCAATAAGCATATTTACGCTCAGATTATTAATGATGAATCGGCAAATACACTGGTCTCCTTTTCCTCACAGAATATGGAAGGCGAGTCTAAATTGAATCTGGAAACCGCTAAGAATGTAGGAAAAATGATTGCTGAAAGAGCAATCAGCAAAAATATTAATTCAGTAGTTTTTGATCGTAACGGCTATTTTTATCATGGTCGGATAAAGGCATTAGCCGATGGCGCCAGAGAAATGGGTTTAAAATTTTAAGAGGTACTTAATGCAGCAGAATGATTTGGAACTTATCGAAAAAATAGTGCACCTCAACCGCGTAGCTAAAGTAGTCAAAGGCGGCAGAAGGTTTAGATTCAGCGCATTGGTCATAGTTGGAGATGGAAAAGGCAGAGTAGGTTATGGGCTGGGTAAGGCCAATCAGGTCCCGGATGCCATTCGCAAAGCATCTGAAAAAGCCAAGAAAAGCATGTTTGATGTTTCCCTAGCCGGCTCAACCATTCCCTTTCAGGTTACAGGCGCCTTTGGGGCGGCAAGAGTCTTGCTCAAGCCGGCCAGCGCGGGAACCGGTATCATAGCCGGCGGTCCAGTTCGCGCAGCCATGGAGGCTATTGGGGTTAAAAATGTATTGACCAAAGCAATCGGCACAAACAACCCTCATAATGTAGTCAAGGCCACCCTTCAGGGACTTAGAACCCTGACTGACCCCGAGACCGTGTCCCGGCTTCGCGGTAAAACAATCGAATACGCTGAAGTAAAATAGCTGATCAGAAATACTTTCAGGAGTAACACAGATGAAAATCAGGCTGAAAAGAAGTTTTATCGGGTTAAAGCCGAACCAGAAAAAAACCCTCACTGCGCTGGGCTTCAAGAAGCCCAATCAGATTCTTGAAGTAGAGGATAACGAATGCGTTGCAGGTATGATTAACAAGGTTGAAACATTTATTGAGGTTATCAAGTAATGAATTTGCATGAGCTATATCCCTTTCAAGAGGATAAAAAAACCCGCAAGAGACTGGGACGAGGCAATGGCAGCGGTTTCGGCAAAACCAGCGGCAAAGGACACAAAGGTCAGAAATCAAGAGCCGGGGCGAGCATTCCAGCCGGATTCGAAGGCGGGCAGATGCCCCTGCAAAGAAGGTTGCCCAAAAGAGGTTTTAAAAATCATTTTAAAGTTGAGTATGCTCCCATCAACCTGAGCAGAATTGTTGCTCATTTTCCTGATAAAACCGAAGTGACCCTGGATGATATTTATTCGTCAGGCCTTTGTCCTGTTGATAAACCTGTTAAGATTTTAGGCTCAGGAGAGATTGACTATTCTCTTAAACTTATCGCACATAAATTCAGTAAAACAGCTGCAGAAAAAATATCCAATGCCGGTGGTTCGGCTACATCTCTGGAAGGTTAGCATAAGTGGTAAAGCAAGCTAAGCAACCGGGCGAATCCGGGCTCAAAGAACTTAGAAATAAGGTCTTGTTTACATTCATGCTTCTGGCAGTATACCGCATAGGTGTACATATTCCTCTGCCCGGAGTTGACGGTCAAGCCCTTTCGGATTTTTTTGGAACTGCCCAGAATACCCTGTTCGGCCTGTTTGATATGTTTGCAGGCGGCGGACTAAAGAACTTTTCCATATTTGCCCTGGGCATCATGCCCTACATATCTGCTTCCATTATTATGCAGCTTCTGACAGTAGTCAGCCCTACTCTTTCCAAGTGGAAAAAAGAGGAAGGAGAGGCTGGGCGAAAGAAAATTACTCAATGGACCAGATACGCCACAGTGCTGATTACCCTGGTTCAAGGAATGGGAATTTCAGTTGGTCTGGAAAATATGACCAGTCCCACCGGAGCCCAGATTGTAATGGATCCGGGCTGGGCGTTCAGAATTGTTACTATTTTGACCCTTACTTCCGGGACCATATTTATTATGTGGCTGGGCGAAAGAATCACCGCCAGAGGCCTTGGAAATGGTATCTCACTTATAATATTTTCCGGAATCGTGGCTGGACTTCCAGGAGCGCTGTCTAATTCCGCTCAGCTATTATCAGCCGGAGAAGTGTCCCTGTTTGCAGCACTGTTTATCGCTGCCATCATTATAGGTGTGCTGCTTGCAATAGTATATGTTGAAAGGGCCCAGAGAAGGCTGCCCATACATTATGCCAAGCGCATGATGGGCAGAAAAATGTATGGTGGTCAGACCAGTCACTTACCCCTCAAGCTGAACACGGCAGGAGTAATTCCAGCAATTTTTGCTTCTTCCATCCTTATGTTTCCAGCTACTATAGCAAGTTTTTCACAGGCAGGCTGGTTGGATGTGATTTCCAACAATCTGATGCCTGATTCCCTTGTTTATAATATATTTTTCGTTGCTCTGATTATATTCTTCTGTTTTTTCTACACAGCAATAATCTTTGATCCCAAGGATATAGCTGAAAATCTTAAAAAACAGGGCGGATTTATTCCCGGAATCAGACCCGGACTTAAGACCAAAGAATACATTGACCGGGTGCTCTCCAGGCTGACTTTTTCCGGAGCAATTTATATGTCTCTGGTATGTGTGCTGCCTGTATTCATGATCAAGGAATTCAACGTGCCTTTTTATTACGGAGGCACAGCTCTTTTGATTGTGGTTGCTGTTGCCATGGACACCATGGCTCAGTTTCAATCTCATCTTATTTCCAGGCATTATGAAGGGCTTTTGACCAAGACCAGACTCAAGGGCAGAAGATAGTTTTTTGAAGAAACTGCGCGGAATATTTATCAAGAATGATCTGGAAATCGGGTTGTTAAGAGAAGCGAATAAAATAGTTTCGCTGATCCTGGACCGGATTGAAGAGTTGGTAGTACCTGGTATTACCACCATGGAACTGGAAGAACTCGCTAATCAACTGTGTGACGAGTATAAAGTTAAGCCCGCTTTCAAGGGATATCAGGGTTTTCCCTATACATTGTGCTGCTCTGTAAATGAAGTTATTGTTCATGGTTTTCCAGGATTTACCAAACTTGAACAGGGCGATATACTGAGCGTTGATATGGGAGTGCAGCATAAAGGTTTTTTTGGGGATTCTGCAAGGACCTTTGCAGTAGGTCCTATAAGCAGTGAAGCAGAGAACCTGATGAATGTTACCAGACAGGCCTTGCACAAAGGTATAGAACAGGCGGTTCCGGGTAAT
>JAWOGL010000210.1:0-5607 GCA_046496945.1 Desulfonatronovibrio sp. | reverse complement strand
ACCTTCAGATTGGCCCGCAGGTCGTCCTGCCCCACAAACTGATCCAGACTTTGCGGTCTGATTTTTTCTTCATTGGCCATTAAAGACATGTTTTGCCTGTGCTAACTTGTACTACCCAGGGTGCCGGGCACTGTGAAACAGCAGTTTCCACAGGCGGCATGTACAGGGGCAGAAAAGGCTTTGCTTCCTGCTATTTTTTCTTTGCTTTTTCCTTAAGCACAGCCCTGATCGCGGTGCTTACGTCAAGGTCGGGCTCTTTTTCAAGAACACCATCCAGGATGTGTTCCACCTCTCCCGGACTGTAGCCCAGACCAACAAGGCCCGTCAAAACATCTTCTCTTACCGGAGGAACTGAAGGAATGTCTGAGGGACGGGTCTTGTCCACAATGATAAAATCCAGCTTGTCCTTGAGATCTATAAGTATCCTCCGGGCGGATTTAACTCCTATTCCCGGTACCTGGGCAAGCATTCTTTCGTCCTCGGAAGAAATAACATTCTTGAGTTTATCCGGGGAAAACATGCTCAAAATGGCCAGAGCGGTTTTAGGACCCAGTTTGGGCGTGCCCAGGAGGATCTTGAAGGTTTCCCTCTCTTCCAGAGTAAAAAAACCGTACAGATCAAAGGCATCCTCACGCACTACCGAGCTGATGAAAAATTCGGCTTTTTCGCCTGCTCCGGGAACGGTCTGCAGGGTTCTGGAGGATAAGTATACTTCATAACCAAGCCCTGAAGAAGTCAGGATAATACATGATTTTTCCTTGATGCTCAGGATTGTTCCGCAGATATAGGCAATCATTTCCATCCCCTGAGCCGGGCCATCCGGCGCTGGTTAAGGTGGGTAATGGCCACAGCCAGGGCGTCACTGGCATCCTTTGCCCACCCGCCCTTGCTGCCCAGAAGCCTGGCCACCATGAAAGATACCTGTTCTTTGGTCGCCCTGCCCCCCCCGACTATGGATTTCTTGACCATGGTGGGCTCATAGGAATAAACCGGAATCCCCTTATTGGAGCAGGCAACAATCACCGCCCCCCGGGCCTGACCCAGCTTAAGGGCTGAAGAAGCGTTCTTGGCGGTAAATATTTCTTCAACTGCAGCCTCGTCCGGTTCAAACCGGGTGATTAAAGCGGACAATTCGGTAAATATCCGGGCCAGCCTTCTGCTCATGTCATCCACAGAGTCCAGTCTGACAGTACCGGCCTCAACCAGGGACAAGGTTCCTGAACACTCACTGATTATTCCGTATCCGGTACAGCGCGATCCCGGATCAATTCCCAGGATTATCCTCTGGCTTTTTTCATTCACGGCTTGCTCTATATTCCTGGAAGCGGCTTTACTGACCTGATTTCAAGAGCTTGCCGGGTTAAACCCGGTTATCAACACCCTGCTTAACAGGATTTTTTCAGCACGTTGTTAAATGTTCTGCGCATTGTCGCCCCTACTGTTCAAGTTCCTTGAGCAGTTCATCAGGCAGCTCAAAATTTGAATAGACATTCTGGACATCCTCATGATCATCCAGGTTTTCGTAAAGTTTCAGCAGTTTTGTTCCGGTTTCCGCGTCTACCTCCACGGTATTTTTGGGAACCATGGTCACCTGGGCATCCTCGTATTTCATTCCCGCTTCATCATAAGCCTTTTTAACCTGGACAAAATCTTCAGGAGCACACATTACCTGCCACACATCCCCGTCATCCTCAATATCTTCCACTCCGGCATCAAGTCCGGTTTCCAGGAGATCCTCGTCACTGAAGCTCTGCTTATCAAAGGACAAGACCCCTCTATTGTCAAACATCCAGGCAACACAGCCCGACTCACCCATGGAACCGCCGCTTTTGCTCAGCATGTGGCGGATCTCGGCAACAGTCCGGTTTTTATTGTCTGTGGCCGCTTCAACCAGAATGGCAGCGCCGCCCGGTCCGTATCCCTCATAGAATACCTCATCAATGTTTTCCGCTGCCAGCTCTCCGGTTCCCTTTTTAATGGCTGTGTCAATCTTATCCTTGGGCAGATTCACCGCCTTGGCTGATTCAATAGCTGATCGCAGACGGTTGTTCGTGCCGGGGTCACCGCCTCCGGTCCTGGCGGCCAGAAAGATTTCCTTGGTCACCTTGGTGAAAATCTTACCTTTCTTGGCATCCTGCCTGCCTTTTCTGTGCTGGATATTATGCCACTTGCTATGCCCTGCCATTTATTCCTCCGTAATTTTATTTATCCTGATTCCCGGTAAATTCCAGTCCCACCAGAAAGATTTCCTTGCTTTCGGCCCGGGAACTTTTGGGTTTAAAATGCTTTACCTTGTTAAAAAGCTCTCTCATCTCTTTTTGCAGTTCCTGAATGTCCGGTCCTTCCAGAATTTTAACCACAAAAGAACCTTTTACCTTTAAACACAGACGGGCCGTGTTCAGGGCTTCCATGGCCAGAGTAAAAGATCTGGCCTGATCTGCAAATTTGATCCCGATGGTTTTAGGGGCCATATCGCTCAGCACAAGATCAAAGGGGGCGTTATCTCTGATCTGCCGGCCGGCCGGCGCATCCTGGTCAAAAACATCTCCCTGGACAAAACTGACCTGATCTGGAAAGGATATGTCGGGCAGGTTAAGATCAATTGCCAGGACCCGGCCTCCGGCCCCGGCCTTTTCTGCTGCGTACAAAGTCCAGGAACCAGGAGCGGCTCCCAGATCAAGGATATTCTGGCCAGGGCTGAAAAGATTGAACTTCTTGTCCATCTCTTTAAGCTTATACACTGACCTGGCCGGATAGTTTTCTTTTTTGGCCTGCTTGAAGAATTGGTCTTGATACTTTTTCATGAAATTTGAAACACCTGAAGCAGCGGCAAAAGCCGTCAACCATGGAAGTTGGAGATTTGGCATTATGCATGAGCGCCCGGTCGCTGTAAAGATAAAATCAGAGCAGGGTCTGCCTGGCTCACTCAGTGCGGCTCCGGGCAGCTATATTGTTCTCAGGAAAGGGAGCGTGCCGGTTTTTCTGGGGCTGGGACCCGAGCCTGCCCTGCTTGAAAAAATGCATCCTGAACTGGAAAACTTTCTGTACATTGAATGCCCGGAGCTTGAACGTCAGATGGGGCCGTCATGGAAACAGAAAATTCCTGCAAACTTCACCAGGATTTCACCAGACCAGCTTGTCCCGGAGAATACAAAGCAAATGTCTTTTATCCTGTATTCTCCGGGACTGAAGAATTTCCCTGAGTTCTGGACGGATGTCCTGGCCCGGATCAGACTTTTACCTGAAGTTCTGAAAAGCCCCCCGGATAAGCCGGCAAAAATTTTTATTTTCGGCAATGAACATTCCCTGCTGGTGCCGGAACTCTACTGGGAGATTGAACAACTGGGACTGACGCCTGTTCTGATCAATCCGGCCTGGGGCCCTGACAAACTGTGCGAAATACTGAGACACGGCAAGCCGGAACTGGTTATCAGCGTCAATCTTCAGGGCATGGATCAACTGGGTGAGCACTTTGCCATTTTTAACAGACTGGGCATACCTGTAGCCCTGTGGATGGTGGATAATCCCTTTCATCTTCTGACCAGTCTCAAAAGCAGGTACTGGACCAGGGCTGTAATTTTTGTAACTGACAATTGGTTTATCCAACCCTTAAAAGCCTTTGGCGCATCAGAAGTGCATCACCTGCCCCTGGCGGCCGCACCGGCCTTTTTCAGGTCCACGGGAAAAGTAAAACCGGATCTGCAGGATAAAACAGTGTTTGTGGGCCGAAGCTCTTTTCCCGGAAACAGGTCTTTTTTTGCGGCGTGCTCCAGCCACCCGGGACTGGAGTCAGAAGCCCTGGAACTTCTGAAACAGGGCGGGCGGCCTGATTTTGCCTGGTGGAACCAGAAATTAAATCTGCCTTTATGGCCCGGAAACAGAGTCAGAGAAATCGGGTTTGGTGCTGAACGAAACAGCCTTGCCTGGAAAAAAATGTGCCTGGAAACACTCGGAGACAAGTATCCCCTGATTGTTTATGGAGATAAAGAATGGAAAAATATCCTGGGCCCAAAGACGGATATCCAGCCGGAGATTGATTATTATGGACCTCTGGCTTCAATATACTCTTCATCCGGATACATACTTAACCTGACCAGCATGCATCTTCCCCATGGCCTTACCCAGCGCCATTTTGACGTCTGGGCTGCCAGAGGATTCCTGATTACCGACAGAACCAGGGGGCTGGAAATTTTCCCGGAGAAACTTGCCCGGGAAATCAGCTTTGCCACTCCGCAGGAAATGCTAAGCCTTATTGACCGGCTGCACAGAGATGCTTCAATGAAAAATCAGATCCGGTCTGAATTTTACCAACTCATTAAAACCAGACATACCTACAGACACAGGCTTGAAAATATATTTAATCTGCTGAACATAAAAGGATAATACCAATGATCGTATTTATGGGAAAAGACAGACAGGGCGGGCAGGCAATAAGGGCTGAAAACCGGGAAAAACATGTGTCCATGATGAAGGAGCTCCACAAGCAGGGACTTATCCACTTTGCCGGGCCGTTCATAGACGACCAGGGCAGGATGTCCGGAAGCCTGATTATATTTGACACTGAAAATCTGGACTTGATCAAGGATATAATGGCCAAAGATCCTTACGTATGCTCAGGTCTGTTTGCTTCCACACAGATATCCAGGATCAAAAAAGTATTGTAATTTCTATCCGGACCAGAAAGACCTGCCGGACCAACACTTTTTGCGGCTGTCCCATTTTTATACCTTGCAATAATGACCAACACAAGATATCTAAATTTTTGGTATCTATTCACCATATATTATGATCAGCCATTGAATCTAAGGCTGGGGACCGGCCGCTGGCTATGGTGAATAGTTACTAACTTTGTAACTATTCACCATGATCGAATACAGAAGACCTGGACCCCGGATCTGGTCCGGGGTGACGGTTAAAGCAAGCAATTGCCTTTTTCCGTCATTCCGGCGAAAGCCGGAATCCAGGGTGGTTGAATGGGCATATGCCATATGTGGTGAATAGTTACAATTTTTGAATATATCAGGGCAATGTCTGTTATACTGGGGGTGTAGCTCAGCTGGGAGAGCGCAGCCTTCGCAAGGCTGAGGCAGTGGGTTCAAGTCCCATCACCTCCACCAGACACCAATTAAATTCAGATGTTTATAGCGTTTTTTGTGGTAATGTATCACTATGTTTGTTCAAATCATTATTTCAGTTTAGCAAGCATTTTATAGCCCCTTGATGTCAAACGATATTTTTGCAACCGACTACCAGGTTTCTCAGGAATAGTATAAGCTATTAATTCTCTTTCTATGAGATCTGACAGGGCCCTCTTGAATGATCCTGTTTTACTCTGCAGGCCTAAGGCATCTGCCAGGTCCATGGCAGAAAGAGGTTCTGAAGCAAGAAACATCAGCATTCTCTGCCACTGGGCCCCTGACTGGGCCCCTGACTGGGCCCCTGACTGGGCCCCAGTAGTGTCTGCCTTAAAACCCTGTTGCTGTTTATTCAGATCAGCATCAAACTCCGGCACTTTAATTATTATTCTGAATACATCACCCTCAATCATCTGAGGATCTTCCCCTCCGTAGGTCTTGCCGTACTTCATCATGTTGCGCATACCGGAGC
>JAWOGL010000204.1:0-3590 GCA_046496945.1 Desulfonatronovibrio sp. | reverse complement strand
GATCTGGTTTCCTACGATAAAAAACATAATGAGGCCAACGGCGAGGACAACCAGGACGGCCATAATGATGAAGGCTCCTGGAACTGCGGAATTGAAGGCCCAACTGATGATCCTGAAATACTTGAGCTTCGCGGGCGTCAGCAGCGCAATTTCCTGGTCACTCTGTTTCTCTCCCAGGGAGTGCCCATGCTTCTGGGCGGTGATGAAATCAGCCGCACCCAGCAGGGAAACAATAACGCTTATTGCCAGGACAATGAAATATCCTGGTACGACTGGGCCGGTATGGACCAGGAACTTTTCGACTTTACACGTAAACTTATTGAATATTACCTGAAACACCCTGTATTCAGGCGCAGAAAATGGTTTCAGGGCCGGGAAATTCACGGCCAGGAAATCACGGATATAGCCTGGTTTACTCATACAGGGGATAAGATGGCCGAGGAAAACTGGGGACAGGACTTTGCCAAATCCATGGGAGTATATCTGAACGGAGGGGCTATTCCCAATCCCAATCCCAAAGGCGAGCCCGTAACCGATGACAGTTTTTATCTGATTTTTAATGCTCACCATGAAGAACTGGTGTTCACCCTTCCGCCCGATTACTGGGGAAACAAGTGGCGCAAAGAACTGGATACCGAGCAGGGCTGGTCGGAACAGGATGAATTTTTACAGCCCGGGGACAGTTTTACGGTTACTGAATATTCAATGGTGGTGCTGCGTCATGTATCCTGAACCCTTAGCAACATACAGACTGCAGCTGCATCCCGGCTTTGGCTTCAATGCGGCTTCCGAACTTGTGTCCTACCTGGCGGAACTGGGAATAAGCCATGTGTATACCTCGCCTTATTTACAGGCCGCAGCAGGAAGCACCCATGGCTATGATGTGGTCGACCCCACAAGGATCAACACGGAACTGGGCGGAAGCAAGGGGCATGAGAACTTTTGCAGGGCTTTGAAGAAAACCGGCCTTGCTCATATGCTGGATCTGGTTCCCAATCACATGGCCATACTGGCAAACCAGAATCCCTGGTGGTGGGATGTGCTGGAAAACGGCCCGTCCAGTTTCTACGCGGCATTTTTTGACGTGGACTGGGAATCTTCCGAGGACCGGTGGCCCAACAAGGTTCTGCTGCCTGTTCTGGGAGATCATTACGGCCGGATTCTTGAAGCCGGAGAACTGAAGCTGATCCGTGAAGATAATGTTTTCAAGGTTCACTATTATGAGCACGTCTTTCCTGTGGATCTGTCCAGTCTGGGAACTCTTCTGACTTCCGCGGCCAGGTCTCAGCACTCTGACATGCTGCATTTCATCGCGGATTGCTGTAATCGTCTTCCCCGGCCAACAGTGACCAGCCGCCGGGAAATATTGCTTCGTCAGCGGGACAAAGCCATAATAAATGAACTGTTGAACTCCTATTGCACAGAGGAAAAGCTCCAGGAGGCGATTACAGCTGAGATTGAACGAATCAACCAGGATCCGGAAGCTATGGATCAGCTTCTGGACCAGCAGAACTACCGTCTGGCGTTCTGGCGCATCGCGGGACGTGATCTGGGTTATCGCCGCTTTTTCGATATAAACGAACTGGCAGGACTGCGGGTGGAAAACGAGGAAGTCTTCATGACCACCCATGCCCTGCCTCTGAAGTGGTTTCAGGAGGGAAAAATTCAGGGCCTCAGGGTGGATCACCCGGACGGACTGCGCGATCCAGCCGGATATTTCAGACGTCTGCGCAAAAACTGCCCCAAAGCATGGATAGTGGCTGAAAAAATCCTGGAACACGGAGAAGAACTGCCGGAGGACTGGCCTGTTCAGGGAACCACCGGATATGACTTTCTGAACATGGCGGGTGGATTGTTTATTGATCCTCAGGGAGAAAAACCGCTTACTGACTTCTATGCCGGATTTATCAACGAAAACCCGGACTATCAGGAAGTGGTCAAAAACTGCAAGCATCAGATCATCTCTGAATCTCTGGGCAGCGAACTCAACCGACTGACCGCTCTTTTTGTGGAAATCTGTGAAAAACACCGCAGACACCGTGATTATACCCGCGATGATTTACACGAAGTCCTGCTTCAGACAGCTGCGCTTTTTCCGGTTTACCGAACCTATGTGCGGGCGGTACGGGACAGACAGGATGATGAAAAAAACGTACCAATTGTGTCAGAAACTGACAAACTGTATATGAGACAGGCCATAGCCGCTGTCAAATCACAACATCCGGAATTGGACAATGAACTTTTGAACTTCCTGGAGAATATTCTCCTTCTGAATATACCCGGACAGCTTGAAGGGGAACTGGCCATGCGCTTCCAGCAGTTCACCAGTCCGGCCATGGCCAAGGGAGTGGAAGATACCGCTTTTTACCGCTATCACCGTCTCATCTGTCTTAACGAAGTAGGAGGAGCCCCGGACATATTCGGAATATCTTCTGATGAATTTCACCAGCACGGAGTGCGGATTCAGGAAAAATATCCCCAGACTCTGCTTGCCGGAACCACGCACGATACCAAACGCAGTGAAGATGTCCGGGCCAGGCTGGCCCTGCTTTCAGAAATTCCCCGCCAGTGGACCGGCAAAATTAAAAACTGGTTCAAGAGAAATGAAAATCTGCGCGTAAAAGGTTTGCCTGAGGCCAATACCGAGTACTTAATTTATCAGACTCTGGCAGGCGCGTGGCCCATAGACGCGGAACGTCTTGAGAATTATCTGGAAAAAGCCATGCGCGAAGCCAAGCTTTATACCTCCTGGACAAGGCAGGATCAGGCTTATGAAGAAGCGGTGCTGGGTTTTTCCCGGGCCCTGCTTGAGGACAGGGAGTTCTGCCAAGACCTGGAGAGATTTCTTGCGCCTTTGATTCCTGCCGGACGAATAAACAGTCTTGCTCAGACCCTGTTGCGGCTTACCTTTCCAGGTGTGCCCGATATATATCAGGGCAGTGAGTTGTGGGAAATGAGCCTGGTGGACCCGGACAACAGAAGACCGGTGGATTTTGCCAGGCGGCAAAAACTTTTGACCGAACTAACCTCACTGAATGTTCGGGAAATAATGGACCGCATGGAAGAGGGCCTGCCCAAGTTGTGGCTTATCCGCCAGACTATGCACTTTCGCCGCGCCCGGCCGGGTCTTTTTGGACGGCAAAGCACTTATGAACCTCTGTATGCTCAAGGAAAAAAGGCCGGACATGTAGTTTCCTTCTGCAGGGGCGGCAGCGTCATTACCGTTGTTCCCCGCCTCGTGCTGAAGCTGAATAACAACTGGGAGGACACCAGCCTGGAGCTGCCCCCGGGGGCCTGGAGCAATATATTGACCGGAGAACGATTTCCCGGGGGCGCAAAGGAACTGGCCCGGCTGCTGGATAAGTTTCCCGCAGCCCTTCTGATAAAGGATGAAAAAGGATAACACTTCCCTGCAGGGAGACATGAGCATGCCTGACACAACTTCACTCAATAAAGCCAATCCGCCTGAAAAATTAGGCGTATGGGTGTCGTATTGCAGTCAATCTCAACGGTGCAGAATTACCCTGTGCAACAAATGAAGTTGTACTAACCACAGCCAGACCTGCCAAGATACTAACATTCCGGGTAAC
>JAWOGL010000107.1:0-8158 GCA_046496945.1 Desulfonatronovibrio sp. | reverse complement strand
CCGTGTTGGTCCACCTGAGCGGTTTTGACCTTGATGCCCATTTTTTTCAGTTCAACAGCGGGCCGGACAATGGATGGATGCTCCACTGCGGAAATGATCAGTTCATCTCCGGGCCGGAGCAGGCCTGACAAAATCAGGTTGTTGGATTCGGTAGCGCAGGAGGTGAAATATACTTGAGCAGGTTCGGCATGGACCAGACCGGCCAGTCTGGATCTGGCCTGGTCGATATGTCTTTTGGCTTCAAGGCCGTGCAAATGTCCGCAAGCCGGGTTTCCGAATTTTTCAGTAAAACAGGGCAGCATTTCCCGGACCACCTGCTCATGGACCGGAGTGGTGGCATTATAGTCAAAATAAAGTGGTTTCATGGAATTTTTGCCTGTGCTTTTTGTTGACTTAATATAATTATTACAGCTATTTTTTAGCCGCGTTATTAATCGTTTTCAGTTCTTTAAGCAGAAGCACCTGAAAATGTTCTAAGAATATTTGTAGGTATTCACCAAGACCGAACAAGAAGACCTGGACCCCGGATCTGGTCCGGGGTGACGGTTAAAGCAGGCCGTTACTCTTTTCCGTCATTCCGGCGAAAGCCGGAATCCAGTGCTGCTGAACAGCCATATTCCGTAGGTGGTGAATAGTTACGAATATTTTTGAAAAAGTAGTTAATAGGTACATAGGAATAATCATGAAAAATTATTATCGGTTGACAGATGAAGCCCTGGTAGCGGGAGTACTTGCCGGGATTGCCCATTCCACCGGATTAAACCGGATAGGCTTGAGGGTATTTGCCTTTCTCATCTTTGTCATGATCAACTTTATCCCGGGAACCGGATTGGGCATATCCATACTGCCGCTGCTCGTGTATACTGTAGCCTGGATGGCCCTGCCTGCCAGGGATCAGAATCTTTCCAGCTCTGAGATGGAGAAAAAGGTTGAGAACAAAAAGTCATTTTATAATTATTCAATGCTGGGAATAACCGCCAATCTGGTTCCTTTTATTGCTATGGGGCTTTTTAATCCAGATCAACTTTTTCTTGTTTTGTTTACAGTTCCTTCTTTTCTGCTTCTGATGCCGGCCACAATCTTGATAATAATCGGAATCGTAAAGGCTGGTTAGATTTCTCTATGGACAATCATGCACCCTCGTTGTTTCTTGAAGATCATCTGGATTTGATTATGTCTCTTGCCGGACCCGGTCCTGTACTTGATCTGGCATGCGGATGGGGTCACAACGGACTTTTTCTGGCTAAAAAGGGCCTGGAGGTTCATTTCTGGGATGTCGCGCAGGAGAAACTTGAAAGCATTGAAGCACAGACCACAGAGCTTAACCTGAAGGCAACTACCAGACAGATAAATCTTGAATCCGGGAACACTAATGTTCTACCTTTGAATTTTTACAGACTGGTTATGGTGTTTAAGTATCTGCACCGGCCCTTGATGACAGACATTAAAAATTCTGTTCAGCCGGGCGGAATAGTGATTTATGAAACATTCACCACAGAACAGGCCAGGATTGGAAAGCCGGAGAATCCTGATTTTCTTCTGGAAAAAAATGAACTTTTAGCTTTTTTTCAAGACTGGAGCATGATTGATCATTATCAGGGCAGACTTGAAAATCCTCCAAGATATATGGCCGGCATAATTGCCAGAAAGGTTTGACCAGTCAAGCCGCCCGGCAGAAAAACCGATCCTGCCCTCGGTATCAACTGCGTTATTGCAGCTCAGACAATGTTGCCAGATCTCTTTCCAGGGAAGTAAAAATATTATTCAGACCTTTATTTAACCCGTTGATGAGAGGCTGTGCCCCTGAAACCTCGGTTTTCACTGTAGATTTGTATTTTTTCTGAAAAACAATCTCCTGGTCAAAGCCGGAATTTTTTAACAGCATAAAATTTATTTCCACGACTGCAGCGTTTTTTCCTGACTGGGAAGTGTCCCCATAAATGGAGGTCACTGCTCCTTCCAGGATATAGTCAGCTTCTTTGGTGCTGGATGGCGGTATTACCGCGCTAAATAATCCGGCGTCCATGAACCAGGATCCTGCCAGCTGGGTGATCATGGGGCCCGGCAGAATAAAGTAGTGATTATAAAAATCAGCAATAGCTGAGCTTTTGCCGCTTCGGTAAATAATTTCCCTGCCCTGAAACCCTGGTGATACTGAGAAATCAGGAATCTTTAAGGATGCGGGAATGGTTTCCTGAGCTGGAGGCGAATTTCTTGAGGTTTCCAGAATATAATAGTTTCTTTCAATGGCTGGTTTTTTGGGTGCGCAGGCAAAAGCTATCAGCAATATGAAAAAAAGGATGATTCCGGCTGGTAATTTATACTTCACTTTTGATCACTCTCCAAAGGTTTTTCTCCAAAGAAAATATAGGATGGATAGCTTTTGGCATCCGTGGAAATTTCCATCAGGTTTCGGCTGGTGATTTCCAGGTTGCGCATGATGGATTCAATCTTTTCATTCTGCGTGGCCAAAAGAGAGTAACCCTTTCTGGAAAAACGGGTAAGTCCCTGTGTGCTTTGATGCACTGAATTTGCCGCTCCCTGTATGTCTTTAAGGGTTTCCGGCATGTCTGAAGCTGCCAGGTTCAGGTTGGAGACGGCCTGCGCCAGTTGATCCATGGTTCCTCCGTCCTGGTTTATATTAAGCCGGCCAAGTCCTTGGCGGATTTCGCTGACCATTGCGCCCGCGTCATTCATTATTGAATAGAAGTTAACCTTTTCTTCTGCGATTTTATTTTCCGGACCCATCATCATGGATAATTTTCTGTTGCTTTCTCTCATTTCTCTGAGAAAAAGGCGGGCCTGATCAGAAAGTCCTTCCATGTCCAGGGACTCTACTGTGGTGTTTAGACTGATTATAAGCTGGTCAAGATTATTAAGTGTTTTTTCCAGGTCCAGTTTTTCAATTCCGGCCATGGTGTTGCTCATGGCTTCAAAAGTTTCCTCCAGCCGGGCAAAGGTTCCCGGAGCTGAGGGAATGTAAGGGTTTTCCGGGGTCCAGCTTATGGGCAGAGGAGGATAACGATCAGGCTTTGTGTAGTCCATCTCCATGAAAGCTGATCCAGTCAGTCCCATGGGCTGCATTCTTATGCGCAGACCTTTTTTTACTTCTGATTTAAGAAAGGATTTCAGCTGGGCCGGATTCATATCCCCGAAAGACTTGAGAGAAAGACTTATTTCCAGCATGACATAACGCTTTTGAGCTTCCGTGGCCTGGGGATACCTTATGTTTACAAAGCCTATATTCTGAACATTGCCGATTTTAACCCCGCGCATTTTTACTGCTGATCCGGTTTCAATGCCCTGTATGGATTCATTAACGTAAGTCTCCACATAGACATGCTCCCGCCAGATACTGCCGGCTCCCAGAACGATGAGCGCGCCCATAATAAGTATCAGGCCGATAAGGACAAATAATCCGATGGTGAAGTAGTTTGGTTTGGTGCTCATGATGTAATGGTTTTATTCTTTTTGTTTGTCCAGGGGTTCCCGGTTTAAAAAAGAGCGAACCCATGGATCAGGGCTGCTGACTTTGAGATCCTGCGGAGAACCCTGGTCCGCGATGGTTTTTCTTTTTTTGTCCAGGATGATCATCCGGTGTCCGATTTTAAAAATGCTGCTGAGTTCGTGAGTCACGATAACAAAAGTAATCTGGAGACTCTGGCTCAGACTCAGGATCAGTTGGTCCAGTTCCAGGGAAGTTAAAGGGTCCAGCCCTGCTGATGGCTCGTCAAGAAAAAGAATAGCCGGATCCAGGGCCATGGCTCTGGCAATGGCTGCTCTTTTCTGCATTCCTCCGCTAAGTTCCGAAGGCATATGATTTTCGTATCCAATTAGGCCTACCTGTGACAATTTGATTCGGCTTACCAGGTCCATGGCGGTTCTGGACAGATCCGTAAATTCTTCCAGAGGAAGACGGATATTTTCCAGAAGGGTCATGGAGCCGAACAGAGCGCCGCTCTGATAGCTGATTCCGATTTCTTTCAGAATTTTCATTTTTGCTGAATCACTCGCTCTGGTCAAGTCCTGATTGTTAATAAGTATCTGTCCTGAGATTGGAGTGTAGAGTCCGATCATATGTTTTAAGAGAGTACTTTTGCCGCTGCCTGATCCTCCCAGAATAACAAAAATTTCCCCGGAATAGACATCAAAGGAGATATTATTCATGAGTACCTCATCGTTGAAACCCATGCTCAGGTTTCTGACCGATACAACCGGGGCGTTTGATGAAGACATGTACTATATTCCCAATATATAAAAGGTTACCGCAAAAATTCCGTCGCAGACCGCAATAAGAACTATCCCGCTGACAACGGCACTGGTGGTGGACAGTCCCACCGCCATGGATCCGGTGGCGGTCTGAAGTCCCCTTACGCAGCCTATCCAGGCAACCAGAGTGCTGAATACCACTGCCTTGAACATTCCCCCTGCAAAATCCACCATGCCAAGAGACACGGTAATCTGGTTAATATAGGTGATCAAAGGAAATCCCAGAGAGAGCATTACAATTGCTCCGCCTACCAGGCTGAAAAGAATAAAAAACATGGTCAGAAAGGGCATGACCAGCATTGCGGCCAGCATCCTGGGCACTACCAGAAATTTGACCGGACTCAGGCCCATGGTGGTCAGGGCGTTGATTTCTTCGTTAATTTTCATGGTTCCGATTTCGGCGGCAAATGAAGAGCCGGTTCGGCCGGCCATGATAATGGCGGTGACCAAAGGACCCAGTTCTCTTACCATGGACAGGCCCAGGAGTCTGGCCACGAAAATTTCCGCGCCGAACATGCGCAGGGACATGGCTGACTGAAAAGATATGATCAGACCCATAAGAAAACCAATGAGAGAAACAATAAAGACCGCTTTAGCACCAACGTTTTCAATATGCAGAAAAATGTCTTTCCAGCGCAGGGATCCGGGATGGAGCAGGCTGTAAGTAAACGCGGAGACAAACTGCCCCACAAATATGAAGAAGGCCTTTATGTCATGACCGATTTTGACGGTGGCCAGGCCCAGTTCTTCCAGGATGGACCTTCTGGGTTGTGCGGGTTTGTCCAGACAGTCAAAGCAGGACAGCTGCTCATACATATTCCGGAAATCTTTACGCAGTCCATGAACCTTGGCCTGCCCTCCTTTTTTTTCCATCAAGCGGGTAAACTGTAGTAAAAAAGCCTGTCCGCTCATGTCCAGATACTTAATATCTTCTGCATTAATAGTCAGGCTCCGGACTTCAGACGGGGCAAGTTTTTTTTCTGTTTCGTGCCAGATTCCGCTTAAATTCTGGGAGTTGATGCTGCCCTTTATGTTCAGGACAAGTTCCTGAGTTGACGGAGAATCAAAAGACCAGGTCAGTGATTCATCCGTACTTAATTGTGAAGTTTCTTTTTGGTCCATTGTTTTACGCTAAGTCAACGGGCTGGTTTTTTCAAGTATAACCTGAATCTGCAAGCCAGGTTCCTGGGTTTGCATAAAAGCTTGCAAAAATGACTTTACGGATTCAGGCTGTGAGGAGAAAATAACTGTTAATCAGATTTTCATGAATTATTGCGGCTTAATGGCTGTTGTTTAAGACACTTATAATCTGTTCGGGTTCAAGCTGGTTCATGCATTTGATCTTGCAGTTTCCAGTGGTTTTTCCGTGCAGTGAACAAGGTCGGCAGGCAAGATCTGATTCAATAATTATATCTTCAGGTCCGGACGGATAAAAACCCCATTCCCTGCTGGTGGGTCCGAAAAGACCTATTACCGGGGTGTTCACTGCTGAAGCCAGATGCATCGGGCCGGAATCTCCTGTAACCAGAGCCCGGCAGTGGCTGATGATCGCCGCTGTTTCCCTTATGGATGTCTGGTTGGTAAAATCTCTGGGATCCTTGGGGTATAAGGCAGAGTTATGCTGTCCGACAATAATCCAGTTATAGTTATTTTTTTCAAGTAAAAAACAGAGTTTTTTCCATTTTTCTTCAGGCCAGGCCTTGGCCTGGTGGGTGGCATAAGGATGAAGGCAGACTACTTTCCGGTTCAGACCGGCAGCAGCTAGTTTTTTCAGGGCCTGGCCGGTTTCAGCCGGTTCCAGAGATAATTCAGGGGTCAGGTCGGATGGAATTTTATGTTCAGCAGACAGGGCAGAGTGGTAGCGTTGAGGAACGTTTTTTTCCAGAAGCTTGTTTTTAAAAAATGGTAATCCTGTTCCGGCGTATAAGCGCCGGTACAGTCCCATTTTGGGGTAGGAATATATCTTTTGCGGCCAGATACGTTTCAGAAAAAAGGTTCGCAGGTTGGCATGGAGATCAATTAAGTCCATGGGAGAATAATTTCTTTTCAATTCCGCACAAAATTTAAACCATCCCCCGGGAGTAAGGTTTTCAGCACTGACCGGTATGACTGTTTCAACCCCTGGATGATGTTTGAAAATATCACTGAAGCCGGATCTGGTTACTACATGAAACCGGCAGTCCAGGCTTTTGCGCCAGGAGGATAGAACTCCTGTGGTCAGAAGTACGTCCCCAAATGAACCCAGCCTGATGACCAGATAATTGTCAGGCATCAAGCTTTTCCTTTACCGCGGACATGACTTTTTCTGGAAGGATATCCCGCATACATTTGTGATGGTTTTCCGGACAGCTTTTATGGCCATGCAGCCCGCAGGGCCGGCATGAAAGGTCTGTTTCAAGCACGGTGGCATTTGTGCCCCGGGGGAAAAAACCCAGTTGCCTGGTGGTGGGACCGAAAAGGGCTATTGTGGGTACATTCTGAGGCCATGCCAGGTGCATGGGGCCGGAGTCGCTGGTCAGGTAGCAGTCCAGTTTTGCCAGGTACGCAGCCAGTTCAGGCAGGTTTAATCTGCCGGAAAGATCTATTACTTGTTCAGTGCTGTTCAGCCCCGCCTTGATATCCCGGACAATATTTTCTTCTCCGGGGCCTGCAAAAATAATTACCTGGGTATCGTTAAGTTCCTGGACCTTGCTGATTAACCGGGCAAAGTAATTTTCAGGCCATTTTTTGGTGGGCCAGGTGGAACCCGGATGAATGCCCAGGGTCTTTTTGTGGATATTTTTTTTCCAGAAATTATCAGCTTTCTGCCGGGCCTCTCCCGGAAGCACAATGGCAGGCCAGGTCTGTCTGGCCTCAACCTTCAGGGGCGTCAGTAACTCAAGAATCCTTTCTATCTCATCCAGTTCAGAAAAGCGTCTGGATACGGTGTGGGTATAGGCAAACATGTTATGCAGATGGGTATTGTATCCAATGCTGGTTGCGGCATTACTGCAAAAAGACATTACAGCGCTTCGCAGGCTGGTGTGGGGAGAAAGCCAGAGATCGAATCCAAGCTTTCTGATTTGTCCGGATACTTTGAAAATGCCGGGCAGGCCTTTGTCCCGGCCATATTTGTCAAATTCAATGGTTTTGTAACGCAGGTCCGCTTCAAACAGGGGTTTTAATCCTTTGCGCACAAAAAAATAAATCTTTGCGTCTGGAAAAGACCGGGCAAGGGTCTGCAGAAGAGGCAGAGTCAAAATGGCATCGCCCAGAAAGGCGGTCTGCCAGACTGCGATGCGTTTAATGGACATCAATGAACCTTTGTTTGATCCAGTTCCAGGCTGAATTTATATCTCTGGCCACCACGCTTGGCTTCATGGGATGCGGCTCCGGTTCAAACCAGGGGGCAGGATCCCCGTCAATGCCCAATTTTAGCATGTTTTGCAGTCCCTGGCCGGTCAGAACAAGAGCACAGGCTGCAAAACCGCTGTTCCGGGCAAAGAGTATATCCGCTTTTTTATCTCCGATCATCACGGTCTGTGCCGGAGACAGGCCGTGTTCCGCGGAGAGTTTTCGCCACATGCCCGGGGCGGGCTTGCGGCAATTACAGTGGTTATCCGGACTGTGGGGACAGAACGCGCAGTCCTCTATCCTGATTTTTTTTTCAGTAAGCATGCTTAGAAGTTTTTCCTGGACCAGATGATACTGTTCTTCAGTAAAGTATTTGCGCCCGATACCGCTCTGGTTTGATGCCAGAAATATTTTCAGGCCAAGTTCATTCATTTCCTTCATAGCTTGGGCAGCTCCGGGAATAAGCTTTATTTGATCAGGATCGTGCAGATAGTGCATGTCCTGGATTATGGTGCCGTCCCGGTCCAGAAAAATGTTTATTATATTCAAGGCTGTC
>JAWOGL010000077.1:0-16133 GCA_046496945.1 Desulfonatronovibrio sp. | reverse complement strand
TATCAGTGACTTTCTCTACATCCGCCTGGACCCCTGCTTCCTTGACGGTTTCCATAACCAGTTTCTCAACCTGTCCGCATTTTGGACAACCGGGTCCCAGAATTTTAATATCCATTTTCATACCTCCCTGTAGACTATTCAGAAGAAATTACCGTATATAAGTCCGCAAATCGTGGACATGACCACGATGATCATTGAAAAAACTAAAGTTTTCTTAAAACCCATGACACTGCCGATAACCAGCATGTTGGGCAATGAAAGAGCCGGACCTGCCAGAAGCAGAGCCAGGGCCGGGCCCTGACCCATACCTGAACCAAGCAGTCCCTGCAGGATGGGAACTTCGGTCAGTGTGGCAAAATACATGAGCGCTCCGGCAACAGAAGCAATAAGATTGGCCTGCAATGAATTCCCACCCACCAGATCAGCAATCCACTGTTCCGGTATGAGAGCCGGATAGCCTGGCCTGCCCAGAAAAAAACCGGCCACCAGAACACCAATAAACAAAAGCGGTGAGATTAATTTGACAAAGCCCCAGGTGGACCGGACCCAGTCTTTCCTCTCTTGCGGAATGAACCAGAATCTGATCATAAGCCCCAGAACCACCAGCAGAAAAACTGTAATATACCATTTCATGGAATGAATGGTTATCCAGATCTGCTGAGAATCAGGACCTGGAGCGGCAAAAGCAGCAAATATCAATATCAGAACCATGACCAGGATAAACATGGCATCCTGAAAAAGGGTCCTTGATTTCTCATCCTCGTCAGGCAGGTGCATCCGGCATTCTTCCCTTTTCTGATCATCTTTGCAGAATATCCAGGACATGAGAAGTCCTATGACTACGGCGAACAGAATGGCGCCCACAGCCCTGGCCAGTCCCAGCTGCCAGCCCAGAACCTTGGCTGTCAGGGTGATGGCCAGAACATTGATGGCCGGACCTGAATAGAGAAACGCGGTTGCCGGACCAATCCCGGCCCCTCTGGAGTAAATCCCTGCAAAAAGCGGCAGAACAGTACAGGAGCAGACGGACAGAATGGTTCCTGAAACAGAAGCCACAGAGTAAGAAAGAAATTTGTTGGCCTTGGAACCGAAATACTTAAGCACTGATGCCTGAGATACAAATACAGCAATGGCCCCGGCTATGAAAAATGCCGGAATCAGGCAGGTCAGGACATGCTCCCGGGCATAGTCCTGAAGCATCATAAAAGCTTCCAGCCCGGACCTGCGGATAATTTCCGTATCCCACGGAATAAAATAAGCCAGAAGGAATACGGCAATAATAGCCAGCAGTTTATACCATTCTTTCATTTTAAACCTGAACCTCCATAATTAACATGTCCGGTACTCAGCGTTCAAGGATTCCTCGATCATACAGATAGTTGAGAATGTTTCCTCCGCCGGTGAGAATAAGTCTTTTGCCCTGGTTTTCCTCCACAATCATCAATGGAACGCCTCGAAAACCATTTGCCCTGAAATAGGATCTTATGCGGTCAATCTTATTTGAAAGATTGTCTGGAACCTTAATTTCCGGGACTTCCCGGCTTTGTTCCATGCTAACGATCTCATAGAAGATATTTTTTTCTCTTGCGTCCTGCTCCATAATCCAGGCAATTTTTTTAAGATCTGTCTGTGACTTATCCAGGGGCATAAGTTCCCAGGTATGGCTCTCAGGCTCCTGCTCGGCCAGTTTGGTCAGAATATCAGTGCAGTGTGGACAATGCAGACTGAAGAAATAATAAAATCTGGGCCACGGGGAATCTTCTGAATCCTGCACTGTAATTCCGCTGATATGTTCCAGTAGAGGAGCCCTTTCAGGTATATTGATTACTGCTCCTGCCATCCCGCCCCCAATCCAGATGGCAAGACCAAGGAGCAAAACAGCTAATCTTTTCCTGACCAGGGAAAACAAGGCCAGAACCAGCAGCAAAGCCCCGCCCACCCCAAAACACAACTGGCAATGCTCTTTTATGGAAAAATACTGAAAACCAAGCAAACCCCCATCAAAGGCCAGGGCACCCAGAATCAGTATCGACATCCCGGTCCACAACCATTTGCTGGCGTATTTTAAAGCAAAAACATAATTGACCCATAAGGCTGTAAAAAAGATCAGACCAAGCAGGACCAGGCTGAACTCGCTTATTCTCACATAATCACCCACTATGGCACAGGCCTGAGTGGAACAGATGCCTGTACCTCCGGTCATGCGCAGATAAATATCCAGGCCAAGGCCTGCTACACCCAGGCCCAGGGCTATATGCAACAAGATCTTGCTTAAAGAGGTATCTGTTTTTTTCATTTTCCAACCTGTTAAGTTTAAAAGTTCAGTATCTATTCACCATATATTATGATCAGCACTGAATCTAAGGCCGGTCCCGGGTTCATGTTTCGCCATTGATGCGATGTTTGACCGTCGCAGGTTCCGTTCAGGCAAACCATACACATTAAAAACTGCCGATTTTTCTCTAAAATATGCAAGATTTCCAATCCAGTATAACATGCCCGGCTAATGGTTTGCCTTAGGGAACCGCGACAGGGAGTTCGTATCAACAGAAACATGAACCAGGGACTGGCCGCCGGCTATGGTGAATAGTTGCAAAGTTCACTAATTTCTTTCCTGACACATGGGCCAGCTTCACGTCGCCCCTCTAGTCATTTTCTCATCCTTATGCAAATCGTTTTTAGTCATAACAGCTGCGGCCTTTAATTTTAAATTCTTACTAAAATAATTTTTAAAAAAACGTGCCGGTTGAATTTAACAGCGTGAAAAAATCCTTATCAGGCTGGCTGTTCAAAAATTCCAAGGGCAAGAAGCTAAAAAAGTCAAGATCGCGGTTTACCCCGCCTGCCTTGTGAAACCTTCTTCTGTTTCATTGGGTGAAACCTTCTTTCGTTTCACTGGGGCGTATTCAGCAGGTGCGAGTTTGAACTTTTTGCAGCGACAAAGCCAATTGGGAGATTTTCAACCAGCCAGTTAAGCATCCTGCACTCCCTGTTCCAACCGCTGATATTTATTTATCAGGCAGTGTTTCTGAAACCCGCCTGCCTGCTTTGCAGGCCTGGCCTGAATCTGGCAAGGTCTCGGTTTCCAGGCCGTCATCGCGGACCACACCCCCAAAATACTTTCTCAGAAAATAAAGGCTGACATGGACCAGTCCGATGAGCACCGGCACTTCAACCAGGGGGCCAACCACCGTAGCAAAGGCAATAGGTGATGCAATGCCGAACACTGCAATGGCCACGGCAATGGCCAGCTCAAAATTATTGCCTGAGGCGGTAAAGGCCAGGGTGGCGCTGCGG
This sequence comes from Desulfonatronovibrio sp., assembly GCA_046496945.1. Lineage (GTDB taxonomy): Bacteria > Desulfobacterota > Desulfovibrionia > Desulfovibrionales > Desulfonatronovibrionaceae > Desulfonatronovibrio. The sequence continues at coordinate 12,836 of JAWOGL010000077.1, read as the reverse complement.
CTGTAATCAGCACCAAGTTTGGAAGCCATGAAAAAGCTGATCAGGAACATAAACACAAAATAGCAGGTCAATGGTACAGCAATCCAGATGACATCCAGGGGACGGTAAATGATCTGATCTCCCTGCATGCTGAACATGACCACAATGGTGAAAAGTAGAGCGATGAGAGTAACAGGTGCTATCCTGGGGATGAATACATTGTCATACCACTGATGCCCTTTGATAGGCAAAAGAATAACCCGGCTCAGGATTCCTGCTCCGAAGGGGATACCCAGATAAATCATGACGCTGGCGAATATTTCTCTGATGGTCACGTCCACCGCGACCCCTTCCAGCCCGAACAGGGGCGGCAATACAGTAATGAACACCCAGGCGTAAAAACCAAAGGTTACGATCTGAAATACGCTGTTCAAGGCCACCAGTCCTGCCGCGTATTCACTGTTTCCTCTGGCCAGAGTGTTCCAGACCAGGACCATGGCAATGCACCTGGCGATTCCCACCAGAATGAGTCCCACCATATAATATCCCCAGCGTTCATCAGGGCCGAACAGGGCCGGGGCCACAAACCCGAAAAAACCCACTGCCAGCGTAAACATGAGAATGGGGCCGATGATCCAGTTCTGAACCAGGGAAAGTCCCAGTATTTTATAATCGGCAAAAACTCTGGGCATGAGCTCATATTTGACCCTGGCCAGAGGAGGATACATCATCAGGATCAGTCCAAAGGCGATGAGCAGGTTGGTATGCTCGCCCACGGTCAGGGACGCATTGAAACTTTCCACCGGACCCTGAAAAAAGAACCCGATAAGCACGCCCAAAACCATGGCTGTAAATATCCAGACCGTTAGAAACCGGTCCAGCACAGACATTTTCTTGCTTATTTCAGTATTTTCCTGTCTGGTCATAAAATATCACCTTTAGGATTGCCTCTGTTACAGATTATCAAACACGGGATAAGGACCGCATCAGAACAATTTTTATCCGGACATAGTTGCTGATTAAGTGCCCTCAGGGTCAGCCCGGTAGTAACAGTTTAGCCATTTGCATATAGCACGGGGACTGGCTCTCCCGGCACCCACCTGGCGACAAAACATGCATTCAACTACAAAAGACAGCTCAGGTGGGTGACGGGGTGCCTGTCCCCTGCTTCCTTAAAAAAGGCTAAACTGTTACGCTAGGTATATTTCTGAAAACAACCAGTCAGTAAACTCAAGCTGTGGCCTGACTGAAAAATATTATTCAAACTGAGACGGACCCATCTTCATTTTACACAGTTCTTCCACCTTAATGGACGTAATCTTATCCAATCGAACCTTATCCGATTCAACCTCCCGGCTTTGCATCAGTTGGGAATCCAGCCAAAATTTAAGCTCAGGTGGAAAATCACTGGCCAGCCGGTAATAAACCCAGCGTCCATCTTTTCTGCTCTCAACCAGTCCGGCGTTCTGGAGTATGCTTATATGTCTGGAAACCGTGGCCATGGCCAGGCTGAGAAGCTCGGTTATCTGACACACGCACAACTCCTGACAGCTTATTAGGGCCGCTATTGTTCGCAGTCTGCTGCCGTCTGCCAGGGCCTTGGTTTGTTGAAGTATTTTTTTCATTATTCTATATTTGCGCAAAAGACTAAATGAATGTATCAATAGCTATCCAGCTTACAGCTGTCAAGACAGAATTAATTGACCCGGGAAAACAGGACAGGAAGCTGCAGGTTGAGCGCAGAACAAAAAAAGTGGTAAAAGTTACATAAACCTTTATAGAAAAAAACGATAGAAGGAATAAAACCGACAGGAGACAATCATGAATCAGAAACAAAATATTCTATTTCTCTGCACAGGCAACTCCTGCCGAAGCCAGATGGCTGAAGCATGGACCAATCATCTGCACGGAGACAAGTTTCAGGCATACTCAGCCGGTGTACTCAAAACCAGAGTCGATCCCCTGGCCATCAAAGCCATGGCCGAGGAGAATATTGATATTTCCGGGCATTCTTCAAAACTGGTGGAAGAACTTCCTGAAAAGGGGTTTGATTTTGTAATTACCCTTTGTGACCATGCCCTGGAAAGCTGTCCGTTCTTTCCCGGCGCAGCAAAAAAAATCCACCAGGGATTTGAAGATCCTCCCCTGCTTGCCCGGGAATCAGCAACCCAAGAAGAGGCAATGAACCATTACCGCAGAATCAGAGACGAAATAAAGAAATATGTTTCAAGTCTCCCGGATGTCATTAAATCCGAATAAAAATCCAGGTTGTAAGGCTCTGGGAATTGATTAAAATTGCTGTTTCAGGCAGAAAGAGCCCTCGCTTTCACCCATTGGCTTGAGGCCGGCCTTGAAATCAATTATCCTGGTGCGGATTCATGAGTTCTTTTTTGCTGATTCTGCCAAACAGAATAATCTCAACGCGAGCCCGGGTGAAGCGCTTACCAGTCATAATTTTTTCATGGAGATAAATATATGATTTCAAAACGATGCCAGGCCCTTAAACCCTTTTATGTAATGGAAATACTGGAACGGGCCAAGGAACTTGAAAAAACGGGCAGGGAAATAATCCATCTGGAAATCGGAGAGCCTGATTTTGACACACCTGACTGCGTGAAAAAAGCAGCCATGAGGGCCATGGACCAGGGGAAAACCCACTACACCCAGAGCCTGGGAATTCCTGAACTAAGGCAGGCAATAAGCGAACATTACCTTGACACCTACCAGGTAAAGGTTGACCCGGCCCGGATTCTGGTCACTTCAGGCACGTCACCGGCCATGTTCATGCTCTTTGCCGCCCTGCTTGAACAGGGAGATGAAGTCATAATTTCTGATCCCCACTATGCCTGTTATCCCGGATTTATCTGTTTTTCCGGAGGCGTGCCGGTAAAAATCCCTGTGAGTGAAGAAAACGGCTTTGAGCTGTCTCCGGAAACAGTAAGAGAACATATCACGCAAAAAACCAGGGCCATCTTTATCAATTCGCCTTCAAACCCTACCGGGACCCTGACTTCGGCCGACACCCTGAAAAAACTGTCCGGCCTCGGCCCCTGCGTCATCTCTGATGAAATATACCATGGACTGGTTTATGAAGGACAGCAGCACAGCATCCTGGAATTCACAGACAATGCCTTTGTCCTTAATGGATTTTCCAAGCTGTATGCCATGACCGGGTGGCGCCTGGGTTATGTCATCGCCCCCAAAGACTTTGTAAGGACCCTGCAGATCGTGCATCAGAATTTTTTTATTTCAGCCAATTCCGTGGCCCAGTGGTCAGGCATTGCCGCTCTCAGGGAAGCAGGAAAAGATGTGGCTGAAATGAAAAATACATATAACCAGCGTCGAATCTACATGCTCCAGAGACTCCGGCAAATGGGTTTCGGAATCACCGTGGAACCCGGAGGAGCTTTTTACATGCTGGCCAACGCGTCCTTTCTGTCTGAGAATTCGTATAAACTGGCCTTTGATATTCTGGAAAATGCCGGCGTGGGCGTGGCCCCGGGAATTGATTTCGGGCAGGGCGCTGAAGGCTATCTTCGCTTTTCTTATGCCAATTCTCTGGAAAATATCAAAACCGGCATGGACAGGCTGGAAAAATATGTAAAGGCGGGATAATGCTGCCGCAACCGCGAATTCCGGCTAAATACTCTGACGGTAGCGCATGGATTGTCTCAGAGTCTCTTTGTCCATAAATTTGAGGTCGGATCCCAGGGGAATCCCCTGAGCAAGACGGGTCAGGGTCAGGGCCGGGAACTCCCTGGCCAGCATATTTTTGATATAAGAACCCGTGGTCTCTGATTCCAGAGTAGTACCCAGGGCCAGAATCAGCTCTTTTACCTGACCACCGGCCAGAATCTTTCTCAATTTTTCAAACTCCAGAGTACCCGGGTCAATCCCGTCCAGGGGAGAAAGCAGTCCTCCCAGGACCAGATACCTGCCCCTGAAAAAACCTGACTCCTCCATGATCAGCAGGCTGTCCCACTCAGATACCACACAAAGCGTTCCATTCTCCCGGGTGGGGTCGGAACAGATATCGCAGGGATCGTTGTCAGCCAGGCTGGCGCATCCGGAACAGATGCAAAGCTTGTCCCTGAGTTCCAGGATAGCCTGGCCCAGATTCCTGGTCTTTTCCTGCGGCCATTTCAGCATGGTCATGGCCATGCGCAGAGCACTTTTAGGCCCTACACCGGGAAGAGCCGCAAGCTGGTCAACCAGATTCTGCAAAGGCAAAGGCAGCTTACTCAAACAACCTCCAGATAAAACGGTTAAAATTACGGTTCTCTTAACAGCGTGAAAAAGTCCTTATCAGGCTGGCTGTTAAAATTCCAGATCCTGCTGCTGACGCAAAATCAGGGCAGCCGAAACAAAACTGCTGCCCTGATACGCGCAAAAACGGCTATGGCCTGCTGCCCAAAATTTATAACCCGGTCTGCTAAAACAGACCGGGTATCTTCATGCCGCCGGTCAGCTGAGACATCTCAGCCTGAACCATATCCTTGGCCCTTTTAAGAGCATCGTTGGTTGCAGCCAGGACAAGGTCCTGCAGCATTTCCACGTCTTCTGGATCAACCACGTCTTTTTCTATTTTGATTCCAATTACTTCCTGAGCGCCATTGGCTTTCACCGTGACCATGCCGCCTCCGGCTGAAGCTTCAACTTCCTTGGTGTTCAGATCTTCCTGCATTTTAGCCATTTTCTTCTGCATCATCTGAGCCTGTCTTACCAGATCATTCATCATTTAATTTTCTCCTTGCTTAATTGACAATATTAGGAATCAGCTTTCCTGATTTCAACTATCTTGGCATCAAAATCATTTAAAACCTTTTTAACCGCTGGGTGATTTAAGGCCTTCTCCCTGAAATCCGTTTCTTTTTGAAAAGCATTGTTGACGAACTCAACACCCGTTTCAGGGCCGAAATATTCCTGAGCAAGCCGGGTAAGGAGCTTTGTGCGTCCATTTTTTTGAATTGTATCAAAAATAAATTCCTGATTACAAACCAGCTTAAATACATTATTTTTGAATCCACAGTTACACTTGTCAAGCATTCTGATCAAGGATTCATCTATTCCCTGTTTTGCCCTGACAAATTCCATAAAACCCGCGCAGTCCAGGGAATTATCATTCTTGACTTTTTCTTCTTCAGGAAGATCAGTATTTTCTTCTTTTCTGACCGTATTCTCAGGCTTGTCCACAGACGCCTTTCCGGCTTCAGGGGCGGAAGGCTCATCCATCCCTGGACGGACCGAGCCCGACGCGGGCATGGCCCTGAACTCTCCCACAGGCAGAAGTTCGGGAAGATATGCCAGGTTGAAGAACAGCAGTTCCAAAGCCAGGGACGGCTCATGACTCTGCAGGATACTTTTACGCTCTTCAATAACCATTTGCCATCCAGCGTGGATAAGAGGAGCTGGAATTTTTGCGGCCAGATCATGCCAGTACTCAAGATCGGCGGCCGGCAGGTTCAGAATTTTTCCGGCAGCTTTCCCGGACTGGGAAAAAAGAAAAAGATTTCTCCAGCAGGCGGCAAACTCCTGCAGAAAAAAACCTATATCCAGACCCTGACCAAGTATATTATTTATTCCTGAATGAATGGAAGCAAGATCTTTATTCAGAATAGCCTGAAAAAAATCAGCATAGACCTCCTGTCCGGCCAGCCCCAGGACCTGACGCACACTGGTCGCTTCTATTCTGTCCCCGCCAATGGCCATGACCTGGGCTAAAATTGACATGGAGTCCCGGACACTTCCCGCGCCCTTTTTGGCAATAAGGTTTACTGCTTCTGAGTCGTAGGCAACCTCTTCCCTGTCCAGAACTGATTTCAAATGTCCTGCCAGAACTTCCTGAGTGACCATCTGAAATACATAATGCTGACATCTGCTGACAACAGTAGGCGGAAACTTTTCCGGCGCAGTGGTGGCCATAATGAACACACAATGCTTTGGGGGTTCTTCCAGAGTCTTGAGCAAAGCGTTAAAGGCCTGATTGGACAACATATGAGCTTCGTCAATGATTATCACTTTATATCTGCCGCTCATGGGCATATACACGGCATCCTCGCGAAGCTTGCGGACATTGTCCACGCCGGTGTGCGAAGCAGCATCTATCTCCATGACATCTGGAAATGTCCCGCTGGTTACCTGAGCGCAATTGGAGCATTGATTGCAGGGTTCCAGATCGGGGCCGTTCACGCAATTTACAGCCTTGGCCATAATCCTGGCAGCGGTTGTCTTGCCCACCCCCCTGGTTCCGCTGAATAGATAGGCATTGGCAGGCCTGTCCTGTTGCGAAGCCCTGGACAGGATCTTTCTGATAAAATCCTGGCCCACGATTTCCTTAAAGAACTGGGGTCTGTATTTTGCTGTTAATCCGGCTCCGGCCATATATCTCTCACACGCGCAGGTTTACAATAAAGAGTCATTAAATATGATAATTGGACAGCCAGCCTGCGTATTTAAGATTCTCCCCGCGGACAACCTTAAAATATTCGTTCTGAAAAAGCAGGCTTGTAGGACCGGCCTTGCCGGCTCCAATGGTTCTGCGGTCAACCTCCCTGATGGGGGTAATCTCAGCCGCGGTTCCGCAGAAAAAGGCTTCATCCGCGTCATAAATCTCATCCCTGGTAAAACGCTGCTGAGTGACCTCATATCCCATATCTCCGGCCAGGGTAATGACCGAGTCTCTGGTAATACCACCCAGGATTGGTCCAAGAGGAGGAGTTTTCAGCTTGCTGTTCTTGATTATAAATATATTTTCGCCGGTTGCTTCAGCCACGTAACCGTCCACATCCAGCATCAGGGCCTCGTCGTATCCGTCGGCCACAGCCTCGCGTTTGGCCAGAACGGAATTAACGTAATTCCCGGCCACCTTGGCCTTGGTCATCATTACATTGACATGGTGTCTGGTAAAGCTGGAAGTCCTGATCCTGATCCCTTTGTGCAGGGCCTCATCGCCAAGATAAGCTCCCCAGGGCCAGGTGGCGATCATGATCCGCACCGGATTATTCCCCGGATGAACGCCCATGGCCCCATCGCCGATGAAAGCCAGAGGCCTGATATATCCCTGATCAAGCTTGTTTACCTTTAAGGTCTCAATAATAGCAGCAGAGATTTCCTCCTGGGTAAAGGGAATATCCATCTCCACAATTTTGGCTGAACCAAATAATCTGGCTACATGTTCCTCCAGACGAAAAATAGCTGAAGAACCATCTTTGCATTTGTAGCATCTGATACCCTCAAACACGGCCACGCCGTAATGCAGGCTATGGGTCAGCACGTGAACATTGGCTTCGTCCCACGGTACAAGCTTGCCGTCAAACCATATCTTCTCCGCTTTCTGAATCATCTTTCCTCCTTGTTAGGCAATATCATAAATCTAGTATCATTTTATTTTCTCATTTATGGCTTGCCCGGTAAACAAGCCTCACAGGGGTCATGTCCAGTCTGAAAATCTTCCTTATCTGTTTTTCCAGATATTTTCTATATGAAGATTTTACCAATTCAGGATTGTTCACAAAAAAAACAAACTCTGGAGGATTGGATCCAGCCTGGGTCATGTAATAAATCTTTGCCCTTTTTCCCTTGACCGAAGGAGGCTGATGCCTGGTGGTGGCGTCGCGCACCAGTCTGTTCAACTCTCCGGTTCCTATTCTTATCTGGCACTGATCCCAGAGTTTCTCAGCCAGGGGGATGAGACCGCCAAGTCCGGCCCTGGTTATAGCCGAAGTGTAAATAACCGGAGCATGGCTGCAATAACTAAGTTCGTTTTTAAACATTTCCTTAAGCTTATTCTGCTGCGCTCTGGGAACCAGATCAATCTTGTTGACCAGAACTATAAAGGGAGTTTTTTCCCGGTCCAGAAACGCCAGGAGCTTTCTGTCCTGGGCAAGCAGGCCGGAAAGAGCGTCCAGGACCAGAAAGACAATATCCGCCCTTTTGCTGCTTTTAAGGGCTCTGAGCACGCTGAATCTTTCCAGATCATCACTGATGGTGGTTTTGCGTCTCACTCCGGCGGTATCTACAAAAGTATAAAAACGTCCGTTCTTCTCCAGGCTTATGTCTACACTGTCTCTGGTTGTACCGGCCGTGGAGCTGACCATAACCCTGTTTTCCCCGGAGATGGTATTCAAAAGAGAGGACTTGCCCACATTAGGCCTGCCCAGAAAGGAGAATCTCAATCCCTGATAAGATTTATCCGGTTCGTCAGCCTGGCAGTCCGGAAGTCTGGCCTGAATATCTTCTATAAGGTCAGGAATATTGTGACCGTGAGCAGCTGAAACAGTGGTCATGTCCAGACCCAGAGAAAAAAAATCCGAAGCCAGCAGATGACTTTTTTCCCGGCCATCCACTTTATTAATCACCAGATGAACAGGTTTGTTGCTTTGCCTGAGCATATCCGCCAGCTGTTCATCAAGTCTGGTCAGACCTTCCCTGCCGTCTACCACCAGCAAAATAAGATCAGCCATGTCAATGGCTTCATTGGCCTGATTAAATATCTCTTTTTCCAGGATATCTCTGGTCTCTGGAATCAGTCCTCCGGTATCCACCAGAGCAAACTGCTCCTGGTCATCATAGCGGACAACTCCATACAGCCTGTCTCTGGTAACCCCGGCCCGGTCATGGGTAATGGCCCGGTTCTTACGGATCAGTCTGTTAAAAAGGGTGGATTTACCCACATTGGGCCTTCCGGCGATCACTACATAAGGAAGCATGGTATTCTTCTGGATTAGAGATTATAGACTTGATAGTTCAAAGTTCAAAGTTCAATGTTCAATGTTCAAAGTTCAATGTTCAATGTTCAATGTTCAAAGTAAGTTGTGCTTATTTTTTGCTGCTGAAGCAATGGACTGTTCAAAGGGTTTACGCAAAACCCCTTTTTCAGTGATTATTCCGGCAATCAGTTCTGCCGGGGTGATATCAAAGGCATGATTATAAACCTCAACGTCTTCAGGGATTATTGAAACGTCGTTGATATACTTTACTTCATCAGGCGTCCTGTCTTCAATGGGAATCAAATCCCCGGAAGAAACATTAAGGTCAAAGGTAGAAAACGGTGCGGCGACATAAAAGGGAATACCGTGCCTGGCCGCGGCAATGGCCACCGCGTACGTGCCGATTTTATTGGCTGTGTCTCCATTAGCCGCTATCCGGTCAGCCCCGACTATCACCTTATCCACCAGTCCTTTTCTCATCAGATGCGCGCAGGCATTATCGCAGGCGACCTTCACCTCGATCCCGTCTCTGGCCAGCTCATAAGCGGTAAGTCTTGCTCCCTGGAGAAACGGCCTGGTTTCATTGGCAATCACCTTTATCTTTCTGCCCAGCTCTACTGCCGCCCTGACTACTCCCAGCGCGGTACCGTATCCTCCGGTAGCCAGAGCACCGGCGTTGCAATGAGTCATTACCGTGTCACCGTCGGCAAGCAGATCTGAGCCGTGACTGCCCATTGTTTTATTGGTCCGCACGTCTTCTGAATGAATCTCTATGGCCTGCTTGAGCCAGAACCCGGCAAGCTCCCGGGCCGAGGAAAAGTCCTGGCCCTGCATCCGGGCCAGCATGGTTTTAACAGCCCAGACAAGATTGGCCGCCGTAGGCCTGGCCTCGGCTATCTGCCGGGTTCTTTCCTGCAGGGCTTCTTTCCAGTTATCCAGGGAATGAACTTCCAGCGCGGCAAGAACACATCCGTAAGCAGCGGTAACTCCTATGGCCGGTGCTCCCCTGACCACCATTTCCTGAAGAGCGTAAACTACATCTCCGGTGTCAGCGCATTCAAACCATTCTTCAGTAAGGGGCAGCAGGCGCTGATCCAAAAGGATAAGCTTGTTCTTTTCAGTTGAGAAATATATATGTTCCATGGCTCAACCCAGCTTATCCTGCAGAATTTTATTAACCACTCCGGGGTTGGCCTGCCCTTTGGTCTGTTTCATTATCAGCCCCACAAAAAACCCGATAAGTTTTTTCTGTCCCTGCTTATATCTCTGCACTTCCTCAGGATGAGCGCTCAGCACTTCATCCACTACGGATTCCAGGGCAGAGGAATCAGAGATCTGCACCAGGCCCTTTTCTTCGATCACCTGGTCCGGGTCAACTCCCTGATCAAAAACCTCAGCAAAAACTTTTTTGGCGATTTTGCCGCTGATTTTACCTTCGTCCACCAGCTGCACCAGCCTGGCAAGCTGCCCCGGAGTAATTTCAGCTTCGGATATGGACACACCGCTGTCTTTGAGCCTGCCCAGAAGCTCTCCCATAATCCAGTTGCAGATCTTTTTGGGCTGCTTATACTCTGACACGGCCTCTTCAAAAAAATCAGCAATGTCTTTCTCAGAAGTCAAAATCAGGGCATCCGGCCTGGAAAGCTTATAAGCCTTGGCAAACCGCTCCAGCCTGGCAATGGGCAGTTCAGGCAAATCCTTTCTTAACTTTTCCACCCACTGCGGATCAATTACCAGGGGAGTCAGATCAGGATCCGGGAAATATCTGTAATCATGAGCTTCTTCCTTGCCGCGCATGGATCTGGTCACGCCTTTGTCCACGTCAAAAAGCCTGGTTTCCTGAATCACCTGTTCTCCGTCCATGAGCAAATCTTTCTGCCGGATTACTTCATATTCCAGAGCCTTTTGAACATGCCTGAAAGAGTTCAGGTTTTTAATCTCCGCCCTGATTCCGAATTCCTCCTGTCCCGTGGGTCTGATGGAAATATTGGCGTCACAGCGAAAACTGCCCTCTTCCATGTTGCCATCGCAAATTTCCAGATACAGCAAGATGCCCCGCAGGGCTTTTAGATACGCCACTGCTTCCTCGGGAGCGCGCAAGTCAGGCTCGGAAACTATCTCCAGAAGTGGAACTCCGGTGCGGTTCAGGTCCACATAGCTCAGATTATCCGTGGCTGAGTGAATAGATTTACCCGCGTCTTCCTCCATATGAATCCTGGTAATGCCGATGATTTTTTCTTCTTCACCGGCAAGGATACTTATCCGGCCATGCTCGGCCAGCGGTTCTTCATACTGTGATATCTGGTAACCCTTGGGAAGATCCGGATAAAAATAATTCTTCCGGGCGAAAATAGATCTTTCGTTAACCCGGCAGTCAACCGCCAGGGCCATTTTGATTCCATATTCCACGGCCTTTTCATTAAGTACCGGCAACACTCCGGGCATTCCGCAGCACACTGGACAGGTATTTTCATTGGGCTCACGGCCAAATCTGGTGGAACACGAACAGAATATCTTGGACTCGGTTTTAAGCTGGGCGTGAACTTCAAGTCCGATTACGGTTTCATATCTACTCATCATAATCTCCGCTAATTAGTTTCCATCCGGAAAGTCCTTCTTTCGGTATGCTGAAAATGACAGTTTTCTTTCCGGAAACGAAGAGTTTTTTCTTTTGGCAAGGAAATCAAACAATTATGAGAAGGCGTATCTTAATACGTTGACAAATAATTGTGCGGATTGACGCCGCCAAAAGGGAAAAGAACCTTTTCCGGATGAAAACTAATGCGGGCTATGCCCGCAACCCAAGAAAAAAGAAACCCTAACCGCCCGTTCGAAGACTTACCCAGTTGAATACGGCTTTGCCGTAGACCGAAGGTCTATTCAACCGGGCGAGCTCAAGACGCCCCAGTTAAACCCGTTTGCAACGGAGACTAACGTCTGTTTAACGGGGCAGGCCAAGGTCGCCAAGGAAGACAGGATAGTTTTTTCATTTGTCACGCGCTTCGCGTGACAAATGAAAAGGCAGCCTTGCCCAAAACCGTGTCCCGGTTTTGGACAATACCTCTGCTTCGCCTCTTAAACTTTGCGTACCTAGCGGCTTTGCGGTTTAAACTTTTCTTGTTTTTTATGACCCCAGTGAAACCCTGCTATGCAGGAAATCCTTCGGATTTGTTTCACGGGACAGGCAGGGTTTCATGAGTAAGTCCCTAGCCAGGACGTTGATGCCTGCTTTTCCCGTCAACCAATGTTGACATTTTAATTTTTTGTCAATCTTTGTTGCACGCCCTGTCTTTCCTGGGTTGCGGGGTATTTCCAGTCTTATTGTGTCAACATATATTGACAACACTTCTTTGTCCGTCCTTCTTCCTTATCAATAAATATTCAATTATATAAGATGCTTGCTTTAAAAGACAAATCAGGCATGGTTCATGCTTTATAGCCTATATGAGCACCAAAACCATTCTTGTCGTTGATGATGAGCCTGGGTTCCGTTTTTCAGTAAGCCTGATCTTGAGGAATCAGGGCTTCGAGGTTATTGAGGCAGGCAACGGGATTGAGGCGCTGGAAGTAATGTCCGGGCGGCCCGGAAGCGGCAGGCCTGTTGACCTGGTTATCAGTGATATCAGAATGCCTGGAATGGATGGTCTGAAATTTCTTGAAAATCTTCCTGCCGGGCAGGAGAGAATAAAGGTTATCGTCATGACAGGGCATGGAAACAGAGAAACCGTTCTGGCTCTTAAGCGTCTGGGCATTACCAGGATAATCAACAAGCCTTTCAGCGCGGAGGTTCTGCTGGACTCTGTTTATTCAAGTTTTGATAAGTAGGCCGTTAGCTGCAGTTCAAGGTTCAACGTTCAACGTTCAAGGTTCAAGGTTCAACGTTTAAAGTTCAACGTTCAACGTTCAAGGTTCAAAGTTCAAGGTTCAAGGTTCAAGGTTCAAGGTTCAACGTTCAACGTTCAAGGTTCAAGGTTCAACGTTCAAGGTTCAAAGTTCAACGTGGAAACAAGCAGAATAACGGCTTAAGCTCAATTTTATGTTCATTTATCGTAACTATTCACCATGTTCGATCAAGAAGACCTGGACCCCGGATCTGGTCCGGGGTGACGGTTAAAGAAGGTTGTTGATCTTTTCCGTCATTCCGGCGAA
>JAWOGL010000069.1:0-3051 GCA_046496945.1 Desulfonatronovibrio sp. | reverse complement strand
TGGCCCTGTTTATTCGGACATTTGTGATCCAGGCCTTTAAAATACCTTCAGGGTCAATGCTTCCCACCCTGCAGATAGGTGATCACCTTCTGGTGAACAAGTTCAAGTATGGTATACATATGCCGTTTATGGACAAATATATATTTGAGTTTGACGGCCCACAGTTTCAGGACATAATTGTATTTGAATTTCCAGAAGATCCATCCAAGGACTTTATCAAAAGAGTGGTGGGGCTGCCAGGGGATGTAGTTGAAATCAAAGATAAGAAATTTTTCCGCAACGGCCGGCACGTAGAGGAAGATTATATTCAGCACAGAGACCGGAGAATTGTAGATAAGCGTGATGATTTCGGGCCATATACCGTTCCCGAAAACAGCTATTTTGTCCTGGGCGACAACCGTGATGAATCTTATGATTCCAGGTTCTGGGGTGCTGTGGAAAGAGAGGATATACTTGGAAAAGCCTGGATAATTTACTGGTCCTGGGAGGGTGTCTCCAATATCAGATGGAGCAGGATCGGCAACCTGATTCACTGACAAATTTCAGTGCAAAACCGCAAGCGGTGATATATGATTGCCAAAGTGACTACAGCTGCTCTTCTGGGTATAGACGCCTTCAGGATACAGCTTGAAGTGGATTATTCCAGAAGTGGACTTCCTGCTTTTACCATGGTCGGACTGGCAGAAGGCGCGGTTAAAGAGAGTAAGGAAAGGGTTTTTTCAGCCCTGAAGAACAGCGGCTACAAGCTTCCGCCAGCCAGGATTACCATCAATCTCGCTCCCGCCGATGTACGCAAGGAAGGGTCAAGCTATGACCTGCCCCTTGCCCTGGGCCTCTTATGCGCCTCAGGCATTATCCCTCAAAATAAAATTGAGAATATATTTCTGGCCGGGGAACTTTCTCTGACTGGTGAACTCAAGCCTATAAACGGTGCTCTTCCCCTGGCCCTTAAAGCCAGGACAGACCATGCCGCCATGGTCATGGTCCCTTTTCAGAACGCCATGGAGGCCGCGGTAGTACAGGAAATGCCGGTTTACGGAGTTAAAACCCTGGCTCAGGCAGTGGAATTCCTGCTGGGCGGCGTAGAAATAGAACCGGCGAAATTTGATCTTGATCAACTCTGGCAACAGGGGAGAAAGTTCTTTATGGATTTCTCTGAAGTCAAAGGTCAGGATCATGCTAAAAGGGCTATTGAAATTGCAGCCGCAGGAGGGCATAACCTGTTGCTTATCGGTCCTCCGGGAAGCGGAAAAACCATGCTGGCTCAGAGAATACCTACTGTTCTGCCCCCGCTGACCTTTGAAGAAGCCCTGGAAGTGACCAAGGTCTACAGCGTTTCAGGACATCTGGAACCTGGCCAGGCCATGATTGTTCAGCGCAATTTCAGATCGCCTCATCACACGATTTCTGATGCAGGCCTTATCGGAGGCGGTCACTATCCCAAACCCGGGGAAGTGTCCCTGGCCCATCGGGGAGTTTTGTTCTTAGACGAGCTGCCTGAATTTAAAAAACATGTTCTGGAAGTCCTGAGACAGCCTCTTGAGGACGGGGAAGTGACCATTTCCAGAGCGGTCATGTCCCTGAAATACCCGGCAAGCTTTATGCTGGTGGCTGCTATGAATCCCTGTCCGTGCGGATATTTAACCGATGATCAGCATGTCTGCGCATGTACACCGGTTCAGATTCAAAGATATCGTTCCAGATTATCCGGTCCTCTTCTGGACCGGATTGATCTGCACATCGAAGTACCCGCTGTTCCCTATAAAGACCTGAAAATGGCCAGAAGCACTATTGATTCGGCCACCATGAGGGATAATATCGCCCGGGCCAGGCAGATTCAGGAGAAACGTTACAAAAACCTTCCTTTTTATACCAATAGCCAGCTTTCCGGCAAGTGGCTCAATAATTATTGTTTTATTGGACAGGATGAACATGATTTTCTGGAAAAAGCAGTTTCCAGTCTTGGTCTTTCAGCCAGGGCATTCGTACGGATTCTGCGTCTTTCCAGGACGATAGCCGATCTGGAAGGCCTTGAAAGCATCCAGACCAGTCACCTATCCGAAGCCATTAATTACCGGACCCTGGACCGTCAGGATCAGCTGGGATTTTGAGGGACCGTTTTAAACAGAATTGTCCAGAGCCGTTTCCCCGGGAGTTGCAGAATGTAAAAGAGGAGAAAGTATGGACAGCATCCTTATATTTGCCGGCCTATCGGAAATTCGAAAAAGGATTGGAACCTGTCATGATTAGCTCCTATGAAAATTATGGTTCATCCGGCTAAAGCGTACGTAGCCGGAAAAGGCTTAAAGCCATGCTGAATGTATGTTTGGGCCAAGGCATAAGAAATTGTTGTCTCTCGCCCCCTCGAAGACTCGGTAGAGGCACTGAGATCGCTGAGAAGAGTAAACATCTTTTCATTTCTGCGAGTTGCAGTAATGAAAAAGGTTCTCCGCCCCAGGCGGGGAGCTTGTTATTCATAGCCACCGGCTCGGTGGGTATGAATATTAAATTTCTTTCTCCTGCCTTGCTCTGCGTCTCTAGGCCTTCTTAGGCCGGGCGTGAGATATTCTCTTCTTTACATGCAAGTACGCTTAAGCCGGAAGAACCAAAATTATTATAGAAATATAGTAACTATTCACCATGTACGGCATATGACTATCCAACCGCACTGGATTCCGGCTTTCGCCGGAATGACGGAAAAGGGCAACGGCCTGCTTTAACCGTCACCCCGGACCAGATCCGGGGTCCAGGTCTTCTTATTCGATCTTGCTGAATAGCTACGAAATATAAAGACTTATCTGAAAAGTAAGTAAATCAGGTTACCAGACATTGGAAATATCAAATTCTGATAAAGGTTAGCTGTAAAATCCCCATGCAAATACCCCCAATTTTAAATCACATAGATAATGGTCATATCTCCCATCCTTAATTTCAGTGCGGGTACGTCTTGAATCTGAACCTAGCAAGGCTTTTTGTAACTATTCACCACAGTTTTTGGTTAACCTCAGCCTTACCTGATAAAGAATTATTTGCCACAGACAATAAGGCAGA
>JAWOGL010000023.1:0-10221 GCA_046496945.1 Desulfonatronovibrio sp. | reverse complement strand
TATCTCTGGTTTCTGGTCAATTCCCTGATTGCCTTGCCTGCCGCTTTTTGTTCGGCCTTTTTCACGCTGGATTCCCTGGCCTCAACAAACATTCCATTAGGCAGCTCCACCTGCACCCGGTAAACTTTTTCGTGTTCAGGACCAATACTTTCCAGAAGTGAATAAACCGGCCTGGCCTTAAACAGACTCTGGGTAGCCTCCTGCAGCCGGCTTTTATAGTCTTTACCGGAAGGCAGCACTTCCACACTCTTGGGAATAAAAGGCTTGAATAATGCCTGAATACAGTCCTGGGACGCCCGGTACCCGGAATCCAGGTATACAGAACCCAGAACAGCTTCCAAAGTATCACTAAGGACCGAATCCCTGTCTCTTCCACCCTGATACTCTTCTCCTTTACCCAGAAAAATATACTTACCCAGAGATAACGACCTGGCGACCCTGGCCAGGGAAAACTCACTGACCAGTCCTGCCCTTAACTTGGTAAGCTGTCCTTCCGGAGCGTCAGGAAAGCCAAAGAAAAGCACTCTGGAAATACAGAGCTCCAGAACAGCATCACCCAGAAATTCCAGTCTTTCATTATGAACCAGACAATTTTCATTGGCAAAGGAACTATGAGTAAGCGCCTGAGTCAAAAGGCTGATATCCTTGAAGCGATAGTTTAATTTGTTTTGAAGATTATCCAGATTTTTCATTTTACCTGCACAGATTTAAAAATTATCGGGACTATGGCAATTTCAATAGGTTTTCTGAATTGAAATCACTGCTGACACATTTCCTCTTACCGGATCATTTTACCCATTCATCTATTAGCTCGCAACTTAGACCGTAAAATTTTGCTAAAAAAAACCAAACAAACAGGAGGAATGTACATGCTGGGACTTTATATCGGATCAACTGCAGGTTACTCAGGCAAAAACATGATTGCCATGTCCATAGGAAAAAAATTCCAGAAAATGGGATACAAAGTCGGTTACATGAAGCCGGTGGGTGTTCTTCCCAAAGAAAAAGAGGGAAAGACAGGCGATGAAGACGCTTTTTTTGTCCAGGAAGTCCTGGGCCTGTCTGAAGATCCCTCAATGGTGACCCCTGTTCTGGTTGATCAGGACTTTAAGGTCAAGGCTTTCAAAGGTCAATGTGAAAACCTTATGCCGGTCATAGAAAAAAACTACCAGGAATTATCCAAAGGAAAGGATATCATGATCGTATCCGGTTCCGGCAGCATGTATTCGGGAAAATATTGCGGCCTGGACGGGGTTAGTGTGGTGAAAACCCTGGGGCTGAAATCACTGATTATTGACCGGTTCAATAAAGAACTCAATTACGACTACCTTACCGTGCTTAAGGATAGCCTGGGAGAAAATCTGATAGGAACCATTCTTAATGATATCCCGCAGTATTTCAATGATGAACTGGAAGACATGCTGATTCCTTTTCTTGAAAGCAAAAAAATCAAGGTCCTGGGCGTAATCCCCAAAGATCCCCTCATGGGAGCCATCAAGGTTAATGACCTGGCAACCCGGCTGGGAGGAAAAATTATTTCCGCTTCAGACAAGACCGATAAAGTGGTGGAAAATTTTATAATCGGCACCATGCAGGTGGAAAACTTCATGCTTCACTTCAAGAAAAGCAAAAGGTCGGCGATTATTGTAGGCGGGGACCGCTCAGACGTGCATCTGGTAGCTTTGGAAGGAAATACCCAGTGCCTGATCCTTACCGGAAATCTTTACCCCAACGACATAATCCTGACCAGATCCGAAGTTCTGGGCATTCCCATCATTCTGGTACGCGGCGACACCTATTCCGTGGCCAGACAAATGGACGACCTGCTTTCCAGACACAAGCTGCGGGACGTAATCAAGATCCAGCACGGCACTCAGCTAGTTAATTCCGCATTGGACTACCAGTACATTAATAAAGCCCTGGGACTGGAAAATTAAGCCGGCAAACCCCCGGAGCAAGTCTGAACGAACTTAATCCGGGGGTTTTTATTACAGTAAGGTCAAAAGCATCCACTCCGGACAACCCGGGACCTGAAGCCGGATCCGGAATAATATCTCAAATCTGTCAATCATCTTGATGTGGTTTTTGCCTTCTTCTTCCTGATAAGCACAAATCCACCCGAAACCAAATTGGACTATTTCAACACGCTGTTAACTGCTTTTTGCGGCTTCCCTGGCCGCGTTTCTGGCCAGCTGGTCACACCGCTCATTGTAATGATCCCCGTTATGACCTTTTACCCATCTGAACTCCAGGACATGCCTGCTTAAAAGACTGATCAATTCCTGCCACAGATCTTTATTCTTGACATCATTGCGGCCGGATGTTTTCCATCCGTTTCTCTGCCATTTATCCAGCCACTTCTGATTGACAGCCTTGGCGATATACTGGGAATCGGTATAAATCTTGACTCTGCAGGGATATTTTAGCTCCTTGAGTGCGGAAATAACCCCCATAAGTTCCATCCTGTTATTTGTAGTATCAGGAAAACCTCTGGATATTTCCTTCTCCCTGGCTTCGTAAATAAGTACTGCCCCGTATCCCCCGGGGCCGGGATTTTTCAAGCAGGCGCCGTCCGTATAAATCGTGACGCCCGGCATGGAATCATTACTTGCTTCTTTCAATTTCCATTATCTCCTGTCCCAGCAAATTTAAAAAATCCATCAAGCCTTGTTGCCAGCCTTCATCTTCCCAGTACCGGTCAAAATGCTCATTTTTTACGTATTCCACAAAATCTTCAGGCAAAGCCTTGTTCAGAAGGGAAGGAAATGTAATGATATCTTCCTTGTATTCAGGACTTATTGCTATATAAATAGTCCTGGAATCCCCGGATGGAGGCACTGCGAATTTTTGGAAAATTCTAACCTCTATACCTATGCCGAATCTTTTCTGCAGATTGGAAGAAAAAGTTGAAATTTCATTAATTGTATCCCGGTCAAGGGTATTTGTTTCATCATTAACCACGTGTCTGGTCAAAACAGTATCCATAGAACGTTCAAAATTTTTCCAGAACAGATAACCCACCCCCACAAATAAAATAAGCATGAGCAGGATGCGCAGGGTAGAACTTTGTCTGCGCCTGGAGGATGAAGGGGAAAATATCATGACAGCCTGCCTCATGTTCTATTTGAAAAGGGAACTTCGCTCTGCCGTAATGGTTTATTCATAAATGCCCGCAGCAGGCATGAATTCACAATCAGATTGACCGACCTTAATCTGATAACATTCCCGCGCCGCGTCTTTGTCCAGTTTTTCAAGTGACCAGTCAGATTCTCCGGCGGCGTGCGCAAGCACGGAAATATCAAACCGCTGTTCTGTCAGGGCTTCTGCCAGCTTGTCCGGATTAACACAAAGAAGCATTTCCACGTCTGATGAATCAGCCTTTCTAATCTGCACATGTATAGAATCCTGCAGCAGATACTTATCCTGGATTCGCCCGAAGCCATTATCGTCCTTATTGTCTCTCCATATCCACAATGAACCCAGCACGATAACATGCACCAGAAAAATAAACAGGATCTTTTTCACCATCAGGACAGTTCACTGATCCATTTTTTCAGGGGGGTCTCAATAATTTCTCTAAACTCAGCCAGCCTGGTTTCTGATTCAGCTTCAAACCTGAGCACCAGAACAGGCTGAGTGTTGGACGCCCTGAGCAGGGCCCAGCCGTCATCAAAGGTAATCCTGACCCCGTCCACATCAACAATGTTATAATGCTTGCGAAAATAGTCCTGAGCGGCCTGCACAACCTGAAACTTGATCTTGTCGGGACATTCCATGCGTATTTCAGGCGTATTAAAAGTCCGGGGCCAGTCATTGAGGTACTGACTGACCTCTCTGTCTTTTTCTTTGGCAACTATTTCCACCAGCCTCTGA
Organism: Desulfonatronovibrio sp.; assembly: GCA_046496945.1. Classification (GTDB taxonomy): domain Bacteria; phylum Desulfobacterota; class Desulfovibrionia; order Desulfovibrionales; family Desulfonatronovibrionaceae; genus Desulfonatronovibrio. The sequence goes on along the minus strand of JAWOGL010000023.1, from coordinate 6,348 downwards.
GCAGCGTAGATCGCATCGTCAAAACCGTAATACCTGTCCGCAAAAAACATATGTCCGCTCATTTCACCGGCCAGGACAGATTTCTCCTCCTTCATCTTGGCTTTAATAAGTGAATGACCGGTTTTCCACATTATGGGGCGACCTCCGTGCTTTTCTATGTCATTAAACAGAAGATGAGAACACTTGACTTCGCCGATAATGCTTGCCCCGGGGTTGGTCTTCAATACCTCCCTGGCATATACTGCCAGCAGTTGATCTCCATAGATCATCTGCCCTTTTTCATCCACCACCCCTATCCGGTCTCCATCTCCGTCAAGACCTATGCCCAGCTGAGCGTTTTCCTTTTTTACCATGCTCACCAGGTCTTGGTTATTTTTCATGACCGTGGGATCGGGATGATGATTGGGAAAATCCCCGTCAGGCCTGCAGTAAAGAGGAACCACTTGGGCGCCGGCATTTTCCAGTGCCTGGACGCAGACCAGTCCGGCAGAACCGTTGCCTCCGTCGATCACTACCTTTACCGGCCTGGAGATTGGCCCCTGGTTTTTAAGATAGGACAAATATTCCGGAACTATATCAAATTCGCTGGATATGCCTCTACCTTGGGCAAATTCGCCACTGGCCATAATTTCATAAATTTTCTGGATTTCCTCACTGTGGATGGTGCTGTCTCCAGCCCAGACCTTGAATCCATTGAAATCAGGAGGATTATGACTTGCCGTGACCATAACTCCGGCCTGACGGCCGAGTTTTTTTATTGCAAAATAAAACAAAGGCGTAGCCACCATATTTAAAAACACTACGTCAACACCCGTTGACTGCAGACCCCGGACCATGTCTCCCTGATATCCGGGAGAACTGTGGCGGCAGTCATGTCCCACCACGGCCTGATTTATTCCCAGACCGGAAAAATATGTTCCACAGGCCCTGCCCAGAGTTTCCACCCACTGGGAATCAAAATCCTGATCCACGATTCCCCTTATGTCGTAAGCCCTGAAGATGTCCCTGTTGATATCTTTCATTGCACTCTCCTTTTCATGTCTTGTCATTATTGGGCAGCCTGCTGAAAAAGTCCTGGCCCATCAGGCAAACCACCTGATTTTTTCATATTCATTCATCCATCTTCTTATTCAAAAGGGTTGAATTTGTAAAACACTTTTGTTTTTCTTGACCTTTTATAAAGAGTCAACTAGTAAATCCTTCATTATGAATTGGGATTGGGAAAAACTACAAAAAAAACGACAGAGACACTCTTCAGGACAGTCCGGCCAGAATCCCGACTTTGGAGATTTTCAGGAAAAATTTAATCAGATTAAGAATCTCAAGATTCCAGGGGTAAAATTTATTGTCCTTGGCCTTATTGTAATCTGGCTGCTGAGTGGAATCTTCATTGTGCATCCTGATGAAGTAGGTGTGGTCCAGAGATTTGGCAAGTTCCAGCGGGAAAAGGGACCAGGACTGAACTACCACCTGCCTTTTCCCATTGAAAAAGCTCAAACCCCTAAAGTAACCGAAATCAACCGGGTGGAAATCGGTTTCAGAACCCCGCAGAATGGCCAGCGAATGACCACAACCGGAGAGTCCAGGACAATACCGGAAGAATCTCTCATGCTTACAGGCGATGAAAACATGCTGGATGTTCAGTTCATTGTCCAGTACAAGATAAGAGATGCTAGAAAATTCCTCTTCAATATCTTTCAGCCGCATAAAGCTGTTAAAGACGCGGCCGAAGCCTCCATGCGCGAAGTCATCGGCTACAACAATATTGATGCCGCCCTGACCGATGAAAAAATTAAAATCCAGACTGAAGCAAAAAATCTGCTCCAGGATATTCTGGACAAATACCAGGCGGGCATAAGGGTAATAGCTGTCCAGCTTCAGGACGTTCATCCCCCTCCAGAGGTTATTGATTCCTTCAGGGATGTAACCAGCGCCAGGGAAGATCAGATCAGATTCATCAATGAAGCAGAAGCATACAGAAATGAAATCCTGCCTAAAGCCAGAGGTGAAGCCGCGGCAATCATGAACCAGGCAGAAGCCTACAAAGAACAGGAAGTCCGCAGAGCAGACGGTGAATCAGCCAGATTCCTTTCGGTGCTGGAGGAATACAAGACCTCTCCCAATGTAACCAGAAAGAGGATATATCTGGAAACTATGGAGGAAATCCTGTCTGATTCGGATGTAAACAAGATGATTTTATCCAGTGACGCCCTCAAACAATCCGTTCCGTACCTGCCCCTAAACCAGATGCTGGAGCGCGGGATCAAAGATTCTACCGGAACAACAGGAGGGAAAAAATAATGAACCCTTCAAAAGGTCCCATAATCATTATCGCCGTCATAGTGGCTGTAATCCTTGGAAGCCAATGTTATTTTACCGTGGATGAAACTCAGAAAGGTATCGTGCTCCAAATGGGTAAGCCTGTCCGGACTGATGTTGAACCGGGGTTTCATTTTAAACTTCCCCTGGTTCAAAATGCGGTTCTTTTTGACAGCAGAGTCCTGGAATATGATGCCAAGCCGGCCGAAGTAATCACCCGTGACAAAAAGAACCTGGTAGTAGACAATTATGCCAGATGGCGGATAAGCGATCCATTAAGCTTTTATCAGTCTGTTCGAACCATTGACCGGGCCATATCCAGACTGGAAGATATAATCTATGCTGAATTAAGAGTTGATCTGGGGCAATTCGCCCTTACCGATATTGTGTCTGAAAAACGTAATGTAATAATGAAGCAGGTAGCCCAGAAAACCAATGATGTGCTCAATGAATTCGGCATGGAAGTACTGGATGTTCGAATCAAACGAACCGACCTTCCCAGAGAAAACATGAATGCCATTTTCGGCAGGATGAAAGCTGAGCGTCAGCGGCAGGCCCGGGAATATAGATCCATAGGGCATGAACAGGCCCGGCGCATCACCACTGCTGCTGAAAGAGAAAGAGACATTATCCTGGCCGAAGCCAGACAAAAGGGATCACGTATAAGAGGTGAAGGTGAAGCTGAAGCAATCTCCCTGTATGCCTCTTCACTGGGGAAGGATCCTGATTTTTACCAGTTCCTGAGGTCCATGGAGGCATACAAAGAAGGCATGAAGGAAAACACCAGTCTGGTTCTTTCTCCTGATGGCGAATTCTGGAAATTTTTTAACGAGACAGAATAAAAAAATCAGGATCTTCTTTTGATTAAAAATTTTTAGCCCTGTTTCTGGTAAGTTTAACAGTCTGTTGAAAAAGTCCGTATCAGGCAGGCTGTTCAAAAATTTCAAGCGACAGTCCGGCACCCACTTGAGTGAATATATCTCGGCATGATTAATTACTAGTCAACTCAAGTGGGTGCCGGATAAAAAAGCAAAAAAAGTTCAAGGTCAAAGTTCACCCCGCCTGCCTTGTGAAACCTTCTTCTGTTTCACTGGGTGAAACCTTCTTTTGTTTTACTGGGGCGTATTTAGACATACGAAAGATTTTGAACTTTTTGCAGCGACGCAGCAATTGGGAGATTTTCAACAGTCTGATAATTTATATTGTCCGGCGATCCTCTGGCAGCATGTTGATATAACCCTCAGCAGACAGACTTCTGGATTATTTTCTTGTCCCAAACCCCCCAGACCCATGATCTTTAATCCTTCTGAATACTCCCCAGGGCCCGGCATTTATATGATGAAGGATATTCACAACCGGATCATATATGTAGGTAAAGCCAGAAATATCCGTAAAAGACTGGGATCCTACTTTCGTCCGGACTCTGCCCTGTCTCCCAAAACCCGGGTCATGATGAACCGGGTCGGAAGAATCGACACCATAACCACCTTGAGCGAAAAAGAAGCTCTCCTTCTTGAGTCCAGCCTTATCAAAAAGCACCGTCCCAGATATAATATTGTACTGAGAGACGACAAGCAGTACGTGCTTTTCAGACTGGACAAGTCCCAGGACTACCCATCCCTTGAACTGACCAGAAAGACAGGGAAGGACAACAGCGTATACTTCGGACCCTTCACCTCCGGGCTGGCAGCCAGACAGACCCTTAAGGTCATCAACAGGCTTTTTCTGCTTAGAAAATGCGGACATAAAAAATTCAGAAACAGGATCAGGCCGTGTCTGCAGTATTATATAAAACGCTGTCTGGCACCGTGCTGTATTGATGTAGATGTTAAAGAATATAATACTCAAGTTAGACAGGTTGAACTTTTTCTTTCCGGCAAATCCCGGGAACTCGTCCATAAACTCAGGCAGAACATGGCAGATGCCTCAGATAATCTGGATTATGAAAAAGCAGCTGTTTTCAGGGACCAGATCAGAGCTGTGGAAGAAACCACCACAACCCAGTCAGTGGTAATACCCGCAGGCCATGACATGGATATTTTTGACCTGAGCCAGTCTGAGCATGGTCTTTGTACAGGCGTTATCTTTGTTCGCCAGGGCAAGGTTCTGGACAGCAAGAATTTTTTCTGGCCTGGTTACGATATTTCAGAAAGCGGTGAACTGGAAAAAGTACTGGTAAGCATCCTCAGCCAGTTTTATGGGCCTGACAAATTTATTCCGGAAAAAATTGTACTGCCCATTACAATTTCTGATGACTCTTTGCTTCAGGTCCTGACTGAATATAAAGCAGGAAGCGTCAAAATCATGAAAGCCAGGGGAGAAAACCTGAAATCCCTTCTGCGCATGGCCAGACACAACTGCCTGACCTTTGCCACCAGAAAATTCCGGCCTTCTCTGCTGAGCATTGCAAGGATGCTCAAGCTGGAAAAGGAACCTTTGCGCGTTGAGTGTATAGATGTCTCGCATCAGTCAGGTGAGAACACCCGGGTCGGGTCAGTAGTCTTTGAACAGGGGGAACCTGTGAAATCAGACTACAGGCTGTACAATCTTCCTGATATATCTCCTGGTGACGATTATCAGGCATTACGCAGATTTATCAGCCGGAGAAAAAAATCAGAACTCCCCTGGCCCGACCTTTTGCTCATTGACGGAGGACCAGGACAGCTGAACACCGTAATCAAAGCCATGGAAGAATCAGAAATTACCGGCCTTAACCTGGCCGCCATATCCAAGGGGCCCACCAGAAGCAAATCTCAGCTCAATGATCAAATCTTCATACCCGGACGCAAAAACCCCCTGCCCTTCAAACCAGGAAGTCCGGAGCTTCTTTTTTTACAGCGCATCCGGGATGAAGCTCATAGATTTGTCATTGGCAGTCTTAGAAAAGCCGCGGGCAAAAGTATGAAAAAGAGCCGGCTGGAAAATATCCCCGGAATCGGCCCCAAAAAGGCAAAGGCCTTATGGGAATATTTCAAGGATCTCGATTTGATAATTAATGCCGGACCGGAAGAACTGCAGAACATTCCGGGAATCGGTCCCCAAAAAGCTAAACAGATCACCGAGGCAATAAAAAAATGGAATACCTGAAATATATCATTACTCCTCTTGTTTGCGCCCTTATTGGCTGGATTACCAATTATCTGGCAGTTAAGATGTTGTTTCACCCCAGAAGGCCTGTGAATATTCTGGGCTGGAAGCTCCAGGGCATCTTTCCCAAACGTCAGAAAGAACTGGCAGTGAGTCTGGGAAACCTGGTGGAAAACGAGCTCATCTCCCATCAGGATATTCAGAAGGTAATCAATAATCCGGAATTCAAAGATAATTTCAAACATATTCTGGACAATTATATTGAAGAATTCTTAACCAAAAAAATCGTCTCACTTCATCCAATGGTGGCCATGTTCTTAAAGGGTGAAGTGCTGGAATCAGTAAAAAAACTGCTGACCAGGGAAACTGAAAAACACCTGCCTGATATTCTGGAGAACATCGCTTCTCAACTGGAAAACAGCCTGGATTTCAAGGAAGTGGTCCGCGCGAAAGTGGAACAGTTTTCCATGGATAAACTGGAGCAGATTCTTCACGGCATAATGAAGAAGGAATTCAGGTTTATAGAGATAATGGGGGCAGTCCTGGGATTTGCCATTGGCATATTACAATCTTTGCTGATTTTTTTACTTTGAACCAAAATACTTCTTGACAACTCAGGAACTAACAAATAAATAAACACATTCCTGATTTGGGGGATCGTCTAGCGGCAGGACGACGGGCTCTGACCCCGTTAACCTAGGTTCGAATCCTAGTCCCCCAGCCATTGTTATTTTAATTGCGTCCCCATCGTCTAGCTAGGTCCAGGACATCGGCCTTTCACGCCGGTAACAGGGGTTCAAATCCCCTTGGGGACGCCAAAGATTTCAACAGGTTAGCAAAATTACCATACTTCTTAAAACCGCTGGAAACGGTTTCGGAAACGGTTTTTTTGCTATAACCTTTTTCATATTAAGCCACTTGGGAAGATTTTTCCAGGTGGCT
>JAWOGL010000255.1:0-3220 GCA_046496945.1 Desulfonatronovibrio sp. | reverse complement strand
ATTACCGATTGTCAAAATGCACCAGCAAAGCCTTGAAGGTCTCGGATACAAAACAACGACGAGAAACAGCAGTGTGGAAGCGCTGGAGGCGTTCCGGGCCTGGCCTGATAAATACGATCTGATAATCACAGACATGACAATGCCTCAAATGACCGGCGATAAGCTGGCCAGGGCAATTAAGGAGATACGCCCTGATATCCCGGTGATTCTTTGCACCGGCTTCAGCGAGAGGATCGAGGGCCGGGAAGAGGAGTTGGCGATTGACGGCATTTTGATGAAACCCACCGCTAAACAGCAGATGGCGGAAACTGTAAGGGAAGTGCTGGATGCCGGCAAGAGGAAGTCGCATGATTTGATCGAAACTAATCCAATTTTTCTTCCCTAAAGAATCTGTCTTTGCCCGTCGATAAAAATTCTGATTTGGATTAGCCTGTATGCAGGCACAGATGAAATGGCGGATTTTTCAGGAAAGGCGGCTCATGAAGATAATTAATTTCCGTTTGCGTACGAAATCAATGCTGGCACTGGTTGCGGCCTTTTTTCTGGCCCTGGTGCCGGCGTTATTTATCGGGTGGCAGGTTCTTGAAGGTGCCCGGGCCCATTTCGGAAGAGCTTATGCCGAAAATTTCACCCTTTTAAATACCCAGAAAATAGAGGCCCCGGTGACCCGGGAGCTTGCGCTTTCAAGGCGCTTTGCCGATTCCGTGGTGGTGGAAAATTGGATAGAAGACGAAAATCCGGCAGTGGACAAAACGCTTTTTTTCCGGGAGGCCGAAGGTTTCAGGGAGGATTTCAGGGATAATAACTATTTTGTCATCAACCGCGAGACTCTGGCCTATTACCTGAATTCCCCTGATAAGCCGTACAGCGAAGAGCCCAGGTATTATCTGGACCCTGATAATCCTGATGATGAATGGTTTTTCAGTACTATGAAAAAATCTGAGCTTTTTAATATAAACATGAATTATGACGTCCATCTTGGCGAGACCAACGTGTGGTTTAACGTGATTATTGAAAATCAGGGAAAAAGAATAGGCCTTGCAGGCACCGGGCTGAATCTCGGGAATTTTCTCGAAGATTTCATTTCAACACAAGAGGCCGGAGTTACCCCGATGATCGTTGATTCAGAAGGATTGATCCAGGCCCATCCAAACAGGAATCTGATCTCATTCGGCTCCGGGTCGGGTACGGGGGAAGACAGACACTGCCTGAAGGAAAGGCTGTCAGATCCGGGTGATGCAGATAAACTGGAAGATGCCATGCAAAAGGTCAGGGATGATCCGGGCTCGGTTGAAACCTTGTGGGCAGGGCTCGCCGGCAGAAAACAGCTCCTGGCGGTGAGCTGGATACCTGAGCTTAAATGGCACGTGATAAGCGCGGTGGATCTCAAAGCAGCCAGGGTGATGGATCAGACCTGGATTACTGCCGCGGCTGGGGGGATGGTCCTGATTTTCGGAATCATGCTGTTTGTTTTCGGTTACGGGGTGGACAGGCTGGTTCTCCGACCTTTAAACAGGCTTAATCAGTCAGCAACTGCACTGGCAGGAGGCGATTATGACGTTTTGCTTCCGCCTGCGGGAAAGGACGAAATAGGGGACCTGAGCCGTGCTTTTTCCGCCATGGTCGACCGAATAAAAGCTTATACCAGGAACCTGGAGGAAAAGGTAAGGGAGAGAACAAAAGAAATAGAAGACCAGTCCGTGCTTCTCAGGCAGGCCAGGGATGAGGCTGAAAAGGCAAGCACGGAAAAGACAGAGATCCTTAACAAGGTGATGGAAAGCATCCATTACGCACAGACCATTCAGCAGGCGACTTTAACCACAGAGACTCAGCTGGCTCGCCTGGTTCAGCAATGTTTTGCTATCTGGCAGCCCAAGGACGTGATCAGCGGCGACATGATCTGGAGCACAACGCATGATGACGGCTTTGCCGTAGCTGTCATGGATTGTACGGGACACGGTGTTCCCGGAGGTATCATGACCATGGCAGCGGTTTCTTCACTGGATAGGGTTGTCAGTGAAATCGGCGTGAAAAATCCGGAAAGGGTTCTGCAGGAAGTAAGCCGCGTGGTTCAAAAGATGCTTTCCAACCCGCAAACGTCCGGTTTTTCAGAAGACGGACTGGACATGGGACTGGCTGTCTATTTCCGCTCCTCGCAGAGTTTGCTTTTTGCAGGCAGCAGGCAGAGCCTGTTTTATGAACACGGCGAAGGGATCACAGAAATCAGGGGAGACAGGCAGAGCCTGGGATATCGATCCTCTGATCCGGATTATCCGTTCCAGGTCAATGAAATCAGCATAGACAGCAGGACAAGTTTTTATTTGATCACCGACGGAATGATTGACCAGGTGGGTGAAAATTCCGGGCTGCCCATGGGCAGACGTTATTTTCTTAAATTTCTGGAGAAAATACAGGATAAATCCATGTTTGAGCAGAAACATGAGCTGACACGGATGTTTGAAGATTTCAAAGGCAGCCAGGAGCAGCGAGATGATGTAACTGCAGTTGGATTTTGCCTTTATCCATAAGTCGCTGTTTTGGATAAGCTGACAGCAGCAGGAAAATGCCCTTTGTGTGGACGGGTTGAGTGCCCATCGCAAACACAAGGCGGTTTAACGGAGCTCTTTAATCAGAGTGGAAGCGGGCCGTGGGCAACAGTCTCCCGTTGGCCCTGATTCTTTTGGAGTTGGATTATTTTAACTGACCCTGGTACACGAATATTGAAAAAAGCCGGCCGCAATCAGATTAAAGAAAAGGGTACTGAAAATTATGCATGAAATTCAAAAATTTTATGAGCAGCTTAAAAAAGAGGGCATCATTTTCAGCTTCAGCGGTCCTGTCTCCCAGGAGCTTCTGGAAGGTATAGGTGCAATCCTGAGACAGAAAATGAGCCTGGAGGAAACAAGCACCAGTGTTACGCAGAAGGTATTTTCCATTTTCGTGGAACTCATGCAGAATATCATCAATTATTCAGCAGAAAAGGGCACAGGCGGAGACCAGGAGCCGGATTTCAGCTTCGGCATTCTTAGTATAGGAAAGCATGATAACCATTTCTATGTTCAATGCGGCAATTATATCACTGAGTCTCAAAAGGCCCCGCTCACAGAGATGCTCACCAAAATCCGGTCCATGGACAAAGATGAGCTTAAAAGGTATTACAAGGAACAAAGGCGCAAAGAGGCAAAAGAAGGCAGCAAGGGAGCGGGTCTGGGGTTTATAG
>JAWOGL010000126.1:0-4535 GCA_046496945.1 Desulfonatronovibrio sp. | reverse complement strand
CCGTCACGCAAGATCACATGGAAGTGAGGAGGCGCATGATCCTTTAGATTGATCCGTACCTGACAGTGAGCAAAGCGTTTGATGAGAGGCATTTATGAAATGTATGTGCAATCGTTGCATATTGGCAAGAGTTATCTTTGAACTTCAGTCCAGGTCTTAACAGCGTGTTGAAAAAGTCCTTATCCAACTGGATGTTCAAAAATTCCAAGTGCAAGGAACAAAAAAAGTTCAAAATTACGGAGTAATTATATATACATAAGCATTTGAATTTTTGCGGTAACACAGCAATTGGGAGATTTTCAACAACCTGTTAAGGCCCTTGAACTCTCAAATAAAATCCTATTCACCCATGACTTTCTGAAAAAAACGTTTAACTTTCCGCCCGGTTTTCTGCGCTTCAAGCCGATCAAACTCACGGAGCAGTTCTTCCTGTTTTTTGGTAATTTTGGCCGGTGTTTTAACATGAATCTGAACCAGGAGGTCTCCTTTGTGAGGTGTACCCGGATGGGGCAGGCCAAGACCTTTGAGCTGCAGAACTTTTCCACTCTGGGTTCCTCTGGGGATTTCCATGGTTACCGGGTCGTCCAGGGTAGGAACTTCGATCTTAGAACCCAGAGCAGCCTGAACAAAAGAAATTTCTTCACTGACGATTATGTCCTGACCCTGTCTTTTGAATACCTTGTCTTCATCCACATAAATTACAACATAAAGATCTCCGTGAGGACCTCCATGCTCGCCCGGCTCTCCTTCTCCTCTGAGTCTCAGCCTGCTTCCACTGTCTACCCCCGCGGGGATCCTGACCTTGATCTTCTTGTTGATGACCACTATGCCCCGGCCTGAACATTCACTGCAGGGGTGAGCTATGATGGCACCCTGCCCTCTGCATACCGGACATGGCATAGCCACCTGGAAAAAACCCTGGGATCGGCGAACCTGACCCATTCCCTGACAGTGCTTACAGGTTTCCGGTGAGTGTCCGGGCTCGGAACCGGTGCCTTCACACCGGCTGCATGATTCTCTTTTGGGCAGTTCAAGCTCAACTTCAGTACCCTTGGCAGCATCCCGGAAAGAAATATTCAGATTATAACGCAGATCAGCCCCTGATTGCGGTCTTGGACCTGACTGCCGGCTGCCAAAACCGAAAAATTCTCCAAAAATATCTGAAAAAGAACTGAAAATGTCCTCATTGGACCTGAAACCTTCAAATCCATTGTTATTAAGTCCGGCATGGCCAAGATGATCATATCTTTGCCTCTTATCCGGGTCACGCAGAACTTCATAGGCTTCAGCAGCCTCTTTGAACATGGTTTCGGACTGGGGATCATCAGGATTTCTGTCAGGATGATACTTGAAAGCAAGCTTGCGGTAAGCCTTTTTTATTTCTTCATCCCCCGCCTGCCGGGAAACGCCGAGTATTTCGTAATAATCTCTTTTCTCAGCCATTTTTAGTCAACCTTGATTCCTGCTTTATCAATTGATTTGGACGGTAATACTTTTCCGGCTGCAATCTCCCTTAAGGCAGTGACAATCTGTTTGTTTTTACTGTCCACCAGGGGTTCGTAGCCTTCACGGTATTGCTTGAGACGCCTCACAGTCATCTGAACAAGCAGAAACCGGTTATTTACCTGTTCCAGACAATCTTCTACGGTAATTCTGGCCATAGCTACCTCATAATATATAAAAATTTAAAAATAAAAAGTATCTATTCACCACATACGGAATATGGGGATTCAGGGGCACTGGATTCCGGCTTTCGCCGGAATGACGGAAAAGAGTAACGGCCTGCTTTAACCGTCACCCCGGACCAGATCCGGGGTCCAGGTCTTCTTATTTGATCTTGGTGAATAGTTACAATAAAAAAACAACTATTGAAAAACATAATTACATAGCTGACATTACCTGCCCGGGTCAAGAAAAATTTCCAGGGTAAACAGAATTCACTTGAGGATAAGCAAAGAACCTATTATATACGATTTTTCGACTGTCAATATTTAATGCTCACTAGTTTCCATCCGGAAAGTCTTTCTTTCAGGATGCTGAAACTGTCGGTTTTCTTTCCGGAAACGAGGAGTTTTTTATTTTAGCCTGGAAATCAAGCAATTATAAGCAGGCGCATCTTAATACGTTGACAAATAATTGTGCAGATTGACGCCGCCAAAAGGAAAAAGAACCGTTTCCGGATGAAAACTCACTAAACTCAAAACTCATGTAAGCCTGCCGGATCAATGGCTCCTTGCAATACATTTTTAGGTTTAGCTGGCTGTTGAAAATCTCCCAATTGCTGCGTTGCTGCAAAAAGTTCAAACTCTTACGTATCATAAATACGCTGCGATCTTGAACTTTTTTTGTTCCTTGCACTTGGAATTTTTGAACAGCCAGCCTGATAAGGACTTTTTCAACATACTGTTAACCTGATTAACCATGGGATTCAGACAAAAACTTAATTTCGCTCAGAAAACATGTCTGGGCAGATGCGGCAAACTGATGCAGCAGACCGGAATGATCCATCCCGGAGCCAGGGTGGGCATCGCCCTTTCAGGGGGAGTGGACAGCTGGATAATGACCCAGGTTCTGCTGCTGAGGCAAAGGATTGTTCCCTTTAAATTTGAAATAATGATCCTGCATGTCAATCCCGGGTTTGACCCGGACAACCATCTTCCCCTGCTGACATGGCTGAATGACTCCGGCATTTCCGCCCATATTGAAACAACCCGCATCAGCCCTCTGGCTCACCAGCCTGGAAACACCAAATCCCCGTGTTTTATCTGTTCCTGGCAGAGAAGAAAAATACTTTTCAACCTTTGTCAAAAATACAATTTAACCCATCTGGCCTTTGGACATAATTCCGATGATCTCACAGCCACCTTTTTCATGAACCTGATGCAGACCGGGAGGGTGGAAGGACTTTCAGCCAGAGAATCCTTTTTCAAAGGAAAACTGACTGTTATCCGCCCCTTACTTATGGTGGAAAAAAAATACATAAAAAATGCGGCCAGAAGATGGATGCTGCCTGTCTGGGAAAATACCTGCCCGTCGGCCTCTTCCGCCAAAAGAGCCCAGATTGAAGGAACTCTGGAACTTTTGTACAAAAAAAATAAAATATACAGAAAAAACATACTCAACGCCCTGAAAAGATGGCAGCTTGACTTGCATTTATAGATTAACTAGTTTCCATGCGGAAAGTATTTGTTTCCTTTCCTAAAACCGGACATGAATCATAATCACGATTGCTTTGAATAGATTCAGCAAGCAGATACTTTGTCCAGATCCCAGCCGGGCCCTGGGTCTGAACTTGAACATAAAACTAACAATGGAGATAAAACCACATGCTTTTTAAAAAATATCAGATGGTTATATTTAAAGAAAAACATGGTAACTGCTCCAATATGTCTGTTCCGGGATGGTCCTTCCTTCTAATCAGCTTTCTGTTTATCGTCCTCATAGGCTCAAACATTTTTCTGTGGGACTACTACATTAATTACCGGTCAACCAGCCATCAGCTGGAACAGGCTCGGAAAAAGACTGAGACCCAGAACATTCAGCTCACCTCTTTCTTCCATAAAATTAAAAGCCTTGAACAGGACCTGGAGAGAGTCCGGGAATTTGATGACCGGCTGAAGGTAATGCTAAACCTTGAACCGGCGGATAAAGACAATTATCAGCCGGCAGGGGGGCCCACAGACACCAACCTTTCCAGCTCTCTTCCTGTGTATCGCCAGGAAATGCTTGCCAGAAAAATGCACAGCTTTATAGAGCAGCTGAGCATCCAGACGAAGCTTGAAGAAGTAAAACAGCAGGAAATCATTCAGGCAATCCAGAATCAGGATGAACTTTTATCCACTACTCCTTCCATATGGCCGGCGCAGGGATGGGTATCCTCGGAATTCGGCCATAGAAATTCTCCATTTACAGGCCAGCGGGAATTTCATAAAGGCCTCGATATTTCAGCTCCTCCCGGTACCCCTATTTACGCCCCGGCTGATGGTAAAATTACTTTCTCCGGCAAAGACGGCGCGTACGGCACCACTGTGGTGATGACTCACGGCAGGGGCCTGACCACCAGGTACGCTCATCTGCAAAGATATCTGGTGGAAAAAAATCAAAAGGTTTCCAGGGGGCAGCTCATTGGCTATGTAGGCAACACCGGCCGCAGCACCGGCCCCCATCTTCACTACGAAGTGAGGCTGAACAACATGCCCACCAACCCCATGAAATATATCCTGAATTAACCACGGGCACTGCTCTTTATTTTCAGCAGCATTATTATTCTTTTCATCAAATCCTGATCCTGCAGTTCCGGCACCGCAAGCCGGACTGCAAGCCTCCGGACTGCCGCCCTCCACACCCGGATTATCTCAGCAGCCTTTTGGCAGTGTGAAAAAAATTTTCCTGATCAGAAATCATTCACCTGTCTGCGCTTAAATATGTGGACAAACCGGAAAACGGCTTAACTTTTGCTAAGCCTCAGTCATGGAACTCTATAACTATAATCCGGAAACAATTCTGAGCTTCATGCTTACGCTGTTCAGAATAAG